>JAJLKS010000536.1:0-2631 GCA_033838765.1 Alphaproteobacteria bacterium | reverse complement strand
CGCGGCGAGGCGCGCGGCGGCGGCTTCATACTGTTCCCAGCGTTCCGCGATGCCGGGGAGCGCCTCTTCCGGGATCAGTTTCTGGTGCGGCTTCATCCAGGGAACATGGGCATAGCCGAAAAGCGCAATGCGCGAAGGGCGCAGCGCTGCCGCCTTGTCCACCGTGGCGAGAAGGCTTTTGACCGTCTGGTATGGCAGGCCGTAGCAGAGATCCATGTTGATCGCGGAGACGCCATGGGCGCGAAGCCAGCGGATGACGCGGGCCGTGACCTCATGCGGCTGGATGCGGTTGATCGCCTTCTGCACGCGCGCGTCGAAATCCTGCACGCCGATGGAGGCGCGGGTGACGCCCGCGCGGGCCATCGCCGCCACATAAGCCTCGTCCGCCGTGCGCGGATCGAGCTCGACGGCGATCTCGGCATCGAGCGTCACATTATAGTGCTCGCGGAGATGCGCGAGCGTGCGGCCGAAATCCTGCGGGGTCAGCAGCGTCGGGCTGCCGCCGCCGAAATGGATGTGGTCGAGGCGCATGCGGGCGGGAAGCGCGCGGGCGACGAGCCTTGCTTCCTCGAGGAGCGCGTCGAGATAGTCGGCGACGGGGGCATATTTCCGCGTCGCCTTGGTGTGGCAGCCGCAGAACCAGCACATCTCGGCGCAATAGGCGATGTGGAGATAGAGCGAGAGGGGGGCGGCCGGATCGAGCGCGGCGAGCCAGCGCGCATAGGTCTCCCCGTTCACCGCAGGGGAGAAATGCGGCGCCGTCGGATAGGATGTGTAGCGCGGCACGGCCATGTCGTACCGCTGGATGAGGTCCTCGCGCATGGGAGAAGCGTAAGGCGCATGGCGCGCCCGGCCCATGACCACAATTGCCGCAGGGAAATTTGTCGCAGGGTGAGGGGCGTCTCGCGGAGCGAGCGCGAAGGTCCGGGGGACCTTTTCGTCGGCTAGCGCGGACCGCCGCTCACTCCTCGGCTGCGATCACCGCGCGGAGGGCTTCCTTCAGCGTGCCTTTGGAGGCGAAGTCCCAGTCGCCGCCATAGGCGATGTCGTCGACGAGAAAGGCATTGCCATCGGCGGCGGCGAGGGTGACACGGTCCTTCCACTGGACGGGGTCTTCGGCGTCATGCACGAGCTGCACCTCGCACTCGACGAGGCCGCTGCCGCTTTCGCTGCAGCCTGAAATCTCGTAGCCCGTGGCGCCTTCGAAGAGCGAGGAGAAGATGTCGCCCTGCATATAGGGCGGCTCCTCGTTGTTCACGCGCTCGGTGTGACGGCGCTCGGCCTCGGCTGCCTGGGCAAGAAGGCTGTCGAGATCGGGCGAGATGACGGGACGGAGCTTCGCGCGCATATCGGCATCCGGCACGCCGCTTGCGCGCTCGCTCAGCACGATGTCGTAGAAGGATGCGGCGGCGCGGGTCGCATCCGCCTCCTGCTCCGTATCGCCGCAAGCGGCAAGCGGCGCCGCGATGCAGAGCGCGAGAAGTGCCTTGCGGATCATGGGTTCCCCTCCCCTCTTCTGGTTCAGTAGACGGTGGCCTGCACCACCGCTTTCAGGCGTTCGATGATCGAGAATTCATCGTCGATGAAGTCGCTGTCGATCCACCATTCCTCCACTTCCTTCCGTACACGGCCGATTTCCGGGCCTTCGGGCACGCCGGCGGATTTTATCATGTCGCCGGTGAGCGGCAGTTCGGGCTTCTGCCAGCTGTCCGCCATGGCAAGCAGCGCGCGCCACTGGAAGGTGTTGTGGCCGGGGCGGTCTTCGGCCCAGCCGAGAAGCACGCGATCCTTGAAGAGGTCGCGGCCCATGAGATAGAGCGCGCGGCGCACTTCGCGCATGGAGAGGTAGCAGACGATCTTGGTTTTGTCGGTGAGCATCGCGGTGAGGCGGTCGCGATCCTTGTTGGAGAGCTTGAGGCGCGCGGCGAGCGCCCTCACGCCCGCCTCGTCGAGATCGAGCATGGCGCCGAGGCGCGGGATCGGATCGGCGTCAGCCACGAAAAGCTGCTGCGCCTCGATGGCGACGAGTTTCTCGAAACGGTCGAGACGGCTCGCCTCGGGCAGCACCACGGCGAGGATGCCGGAAGCGGCCATCTGGCGGAAGGCGGCGCCTGCTTCATCGGCCTTGGCGATTTTCAGGAGTTCGTCGCGGACGCGCTCGCCCGAAAGTTTCGTGAGGCCCTCGCGCTCCTCGGCGCAGGCGCGCAGGCTCGCCGCATCGGGCTCGCCCTTGCCGTACCAGGCGTGGAAGCGGAAGAAGCGCAGGATGCGCAGATAGTCCTCGCGGATGCGCTGATGCGCATCGCCGATGAAGCGGACGCGCCGCGCCTTCAGATCCTCGCGGCCGCCCAGCGGATCATGCACCGTGCCGTCGGCGTCGCAATAAAGCGCGTTGATGGTGAAGTCGCGTCGCCTTGCGTCTTCCAGCCAGTCGCCGGTGAAGGCGACATCGGCGCGGCGGCCATCCGTCGCCACATCGACGCGGAGCGTGGTGATCTCATAATGGCGGGTGGGCGTGACCGCCGTGATGGTGCCATGTTCGATGCCTGTGGGGACGACCTTGATGCCCTTCGCCTCGAGCAGGGCCTTCGCCTTTTCCGGCGTTTCGGTGGTGGCGATGTCGATGTCGCT
>JAJLKS010000535.1:0-7279 GCA_033838765.1 Alphaproteobacteria bacterium | reverse complement strand
GAAGCGGAAGTCGAGTATCACGATTACGAAAGCGACACGATCTGGGCGAAATTTCCCGTCGCCTCCGGCGGCGATCTTGAGGGCGCGTGCATTGTCATCTGGACGACGACACCCTGGACCATCCCTGCCAACCGCGCCATCTCCTATTCGCCGAAAATAGCCTATGGTCTTTATGAAGTGAAGGCAACGGGCGAGAGACTCGTACTTGCCGATGCACTCGCCGAACAAGTGAAGAAAGATGCGAAGATCGAGGAATGGACGCGCCTCGAAGACGTGCCGGCGAGTTCTCTCGCATTCACTGTCTGCAAGCACCCCTTCAACGGTCAGGGCTACGACTTCCCCGTGCCGCTCCTCGCGGGCGACCACGTCACGGAAGAGGCCGGCACGGGCTTCGTTCACACCGCGCCCGGTCACGGTCAGGACGACTATTTCATCTGGGTCGAGAATTTCGGCGCGAAGGAAATCCCCGACACGGTGAACGAGGAAGGCGTCTACTACGATCATGTGCCGCTTTTCGCGGGCAAGTTCGTGCTGACGCGGCAGGGCAAGGAAGGCAACGCCAATGCCGCCGTGATCGAGGAGCTGGAAAAGGCAGGTGCGCTTCTCGCAAAGGGCAAGGTCACCCATTCCTATCCGCATTCATGGCGCTCCAAGGCGCCGCTCATCTTCCGCAACACGCCGCAATGGTTCGTCTCGATGGATGCAAAAATCGAGGCGGCGGGCGGCAAGCCCTTCCGTCAGGTGGCACTGGAAGAAATCGAGAAAGTCCGCTGGGTGCCTGCGCGTAATCGCAACCGCATCTATTCGATGGTCGAGACGCGGCCCGACTGGGTGCTCTCACGCCAGCGCGCCTGGGGCGTACCCCTGACGCTTTTCGTCCGCAAGGATGACGGCGCGCTGCTCCGCGACCCGGAAGTCAACGCCCGTATCGTCGATGCAGTGGCCAAGGAAGGCGCCGACGCCTGGTTCGAGCGCCCGGCATCGGAATTCCTCGGCAGCAAGTACAAGGCGGACGATTACGAGAAAGTCACCGACATTCTCGACGTCTGGTTCGATTCAGGCTCCACCCACGCCTTCGTGCTGGAAGCGCGTGGACTGCCGTCGCCCGCCGACCTTTATCTTGAAGGCTCCGACCAGCATCGCGGCTGGTTCCAGTCCTCGCTTCTCGAAAGCTGCGGCACGCGCGGCCGCGCGCCCTACAAACAGGTTCTCACTCATGGCTTCACCATGGATGAGAAGGGCCGCAAGATGTCGAAGTCGCTCGGCAATGTCATCGCCCCGCAAAAGATCGTGGAGCAGAACGGCGCCGACATTCTCCGCCTCTGGGTCGCCTCCACCGACTACTGGGAAGATCACAATATCGGCAACGACATCATCAAATCGAATGTCGAGGCCTACCGGAAGCTGCGCAACACCTTCCGCTATTTGCTGGGCAATCTCTCGGGCTTCGACGATGCCGAGCGCGTCGCCGTCGCCGACATGCCGGAGCTTGAGCGCGTCATCCTGCACCGCCTCGCCGAACTCGACGGGCTCGTGCGCAAGGCTTACATGGATTACGACTTCAAGCGCGTGACCCAGGCCCTGTCGAACTTCATGAATGTCGAACTGTCGGCCTTCTATTTCGACATCCGCAAGGACGCGCTTTACTGCGATGCGCCGTCCTCCATGCGCCGCCGCGCCTGCCGCACGGTGCTCGATCACCTCTTCAACTGTCTGACGGCCTGGCTCGCGCCCGTCCTCTGCTTCACCGTGGAAGAAGTCTGGCTCGCCCGTTTCCCCTCGGATGACGGCTCGGTTCATCTGCGCTCCTTCCCGGACATTCCCGGCGAGTGGCGGAACGAGGCGCTGTCCGAAAAATGGAAAAAGGTCCGCGAGCTTCGCCGCGCAGTCACCGGCGCGCTTGAAGTCGAGCGCCGTGAAAAGCGCATCGGCGCGAGCCTCGAAGCCGCCCCCGATGTCTATGTCTCGCGGCCGGAACTCATCGAGGCGATGAAGGGCGTCGATCTCGCCGAAATCGCGATCACCAGCCAGGCTGAACTCATCGAGGGCGACGGCCCGGCAGGTGCCTGGCGTCTCGACGATGTGCCCGGCGTCGCCGTGGTGCCGAAACTCGCCGAAGGCCGCAAATGCGCCCGCTCATGGCGTATCCTGCCGGAAGTGGGCAGCGATCCGGATTATCCCGATCTTTCGCTCAGGGATGCCGCCGCAGTCCGCGAATTCGACGCCCGCGCCGCCAAAAGCTGAGAGGACAAGGAATGAACCGCCTGAGCCGCGAAACCTTCTGGGGCCCGTTCTCGCTTCTGGGCTTTGCCGTGGCTCTGGCGGGCTTCCTCGCCGACCGCCTCCACAAATGGTGGATGCTGCATGTCTATGACATCGCCGCGCGCGGCAAGGTCGAGGTGACGTCCTTCTTCGATCTCGTCATGGCCTGGAACCGCGGCGTCAGCTACGGCCTCTTCGCCGCCGAGTCCACCACCGGCGTCGTCATTCTCGTCAGCTTTGCGCTGGCGGTGAGCTTCGGCCTTGCCCTCTGGCTCGCCCGGGTCGACATGAAGCTGACGGCCGTCGCTATCGGTCTCGTCCTCGGCGGCGCCATCGGCAATGTCTATGACCGCATCGCCTATGGCGCGGTTGCGGACTTTTTTAGTTTTCATGCCTTCGGCTTTTACTGGTATATCTTCAACATTGCCGATGTGTGGATCGCCGTAGGCGTTGGCCTCATCATCCTTGAATCGGTTTGGCCGGGTCTTGGCGGCAAGACCGGCAAGCGGGAATCCGGCGGAAATCCGCCGCGATAATGGCCCGAACGACAGCGTTTCTTGAGGAGACTGCGACGTGAGCGAAGTAGCGAAAATCTCCCGGCGCGCCGGCTGGAGCGCAAAGGCAGGCGTGATCGCCGGTCTTTCCCTGGCTCTTGCAGGCTGCGGCGGCGACAGCCTCCGGGACACGCTCGGTTATGGTAAGTCCGCGCCGGACGAATTCTCCATCGTCACCAAGGCGCCGCTTGTCATTCCGCCGGACTATTCGCTGCGTCCGCCCCAGCCCGGCGCCCCGCGCCCGCAGGAAATGGAAATTCAGCCTTCCGCCGCCGCGCAGCGCGCGATCATCGGCGAGCAGGCGCTCACTGCCGAAGTATCGCCCGCCATGTCGGCCGGCGAACAGGCCCTCCTGCAGCAGTCGGGCGGCGCCGCCGCCGATCCGCGCATCCGCCAGGTCGTGAATGCCGAAACCCGTTCGCTCGTCGAGCGCGACAAGACTTTCGTGGACGATGTGATCTTCTGGCGCAAGCCCGGCACGCCGCCGGATGAGCGTCTGGTGAATCCTTCGGAAGAGTCGCAGCGCATCCAGCAGAACGAAGCCGAAGGCAAGCCCGTGACCGAAGGCGAGACGCCGACCGTCGCGCCGAAGAAGGAAGGCTGGCTCTCCGGCATCTTCTAGGCGCCGGACGAAACTGCAGGGCGGCCCGCATGGCCGCCCGCCATTGGCGGCGCTGCCGCATCATCAAGCCCGTTCGAGGAAGAGTGCCCCGTCTCCGCTATCTTGCCGCCTTGCCCTTTGCCGCGCTTCTCCTTGCGGTCGGTTTCGGGCTCATTTTCGGCGGCAGCGGCAGGGCGGCAGGTGCGCCACCTGAAAGTTTCACGCTTGAAAACGGCATGAATGTGCTGGTGATCCCCGATCACCGCGCTCCCGTCGTCACGCACATGGTCTGGTACACGGTCGGCGCCGCCGACGAGACGCCCGGCAAGACGGGGCTCGCACATTTCCTCGAGCACCTCATGTTCAAGGGCACGGAAAAGATTGCGCCGGGCGAATTCTCGCGCATCGTTGCTCGCAATGGCGGACAGGACAACGCCTTCACGCATTACGATTTCACCGCCTATTTCCAGGTCATCGCAAAGGACCGGCTCCCCCTCGTCATGGAGATGGAAGCCGATCGAATGACCAACCTAGTTCTGTCGGATGCGGAAGTGCTGCCGGAACGCGATGTGGTCATGGAAGAGCGCCGCATGCGCATCGAGAATAATCCGGTGGCAGCCCTGCAGTCCGATATGAGCGCGGCCCTATATGGCGGGCATCCTTACGGACGCGACATCATCGGGCACATGGAAGAAATCGCCGGTCTTACCACCGAGGACGCGATCGACTTCTATGCTCGCTTCTATACGCCGAACAATGCAACGCTGATCGTGGCGGGCGACATCACCGCCGATGAGCTTCGCCCGCTCGCCGAGAAGTATTACGGCGGCATTGCCGAGCGCGCGCCGACCTTTAAGCGCGATCGCGCAGAGGCCGTCTGGCCGCAGGAAGATGTCCGTCTCGAGCGGCGCGATCCGCGCGTCACGCAGGCGACATGGTTGCGTTTCTATCCCGCGCCTTCCCACCGCAAGGCTCCGGAAGCCGATGTTCCGGCCTTTGCGGTACTCGCGGAAATTCTGGGCGGCGGCACGACAAGCCGGCTCTATCGCGCCCTTGTCGTCGAACAGGGCATCGCGAGCGGTGTGCAGAGCTGGTACGAAGGCAACCGCCTCGACGACGGCAAGTTCGGCGTTTACGGCCTGCCGCGCGTCGGCGGCGATCTGGCCGCCCTGAAAAACTCGATAGAAGCGGAAATCTCCCGCCTGCTGGAAGGCGGTATCGGCGATGAGGAACTCGCCCGCGCAAAGACAGTGATTGCGGCAAGCGCCATCTATGCGCGCGACAGCCAGCGCACCATGGCATATGCCTATGGCGAGGGGCTGATGACGGGCCTGACGGTCGGGCAGATCCATGAATGGCCGGAGCTTGTCCGCCGCGTGGAGAGGGAAGATGTCATGCGCGTCGCCCGCCTCATCTTCGAAAACAATCCCTCGGTGACGGGCGAACTTCTGCCGGGAGACAATTCGTGATCCGCGCCGTCTTTGTCGCATTCGTTTTTCTGGCGGCAAGCCTTGTGCCTGCCGCGGCGATGAATATCGAGCGCGTGGTAAGCCCCGGCGGCATCGAGGCCTGGCTTGTCGAGGAAGATTCCATTCCCCTCATCGTCATGGATGTCGCCTGGAAGGGCGGTTCGGCGAGCGACCCGGCGGAGAAATCGGGCACGGCCAACATGGTGTCCTCGCTGCTCGATGAAGGCGCAGGCGATCTTGACGCCGCAGCCTTTCAGGCGCGCCTTGAAGACATTGCGGCACGTATGTCCTTTTCCGCCGAGAGCGACAACTTCACCGCCTCGCTCTCGACTCTCGCCGAACATCGCGACGAGGCGTTCCGGCTGTTTGCGCTCGCCATCTCGGAGCCGCGCTTCGAGGATGACGCAATCGAGCGCATCAGGGCCCAGATCGGCGTCGTCATCGCGCGCAACAGCGACCGGCCTGAATGGATCGCAAGCGATAGCTGGTACAAGACGGCACTTGGCGATCACCCTTACGCGCGCGCACCCGAAGGAACGGCCGAAACGCTTCGCGCCATCACTCGCGACGATCTTATGGAGTTCAAGCGCCGCGTCCTCGCGCGCGATAATCTGAAGATTTCCGTCGTTGGCGCAATTTCGCCCGTCGAGCTCGGACCATTGCTGGACCGGACATTCGGAGCCTTGCCTGAAGCGGCAGACCTGCCGGAACTGGAGCCTGCCGCGCTTCCCGAAGGCGGGCAGACAATCGTCGTGGAGCGGGACTTCCCGCAAAGCGTCATCCTGTTCGGCATGCAGGGTCTTGCCCGCGACGATGAGGACTTCATACCCGCTTTCATCATGAACTACATGCTGGGTGGCGGCAGCTTTTCGTCGCGCCTCATGGAAGAGGTGCGCGTCAAGCGCGGCCTTGCCTATTCCGTCAGCACCTATCTGAGCCCGCTGGATCGCGCCGCATTCTACTTCGGCGAAGCCGGCACCAAGAACGAGCGTGTCGGTGAAACGCTTGCGGTGGTCCGCCGGGAGTTGGCGCGCATGGCGGCAGAAGGTGTGACTCAGGAAGAGCTCGACGACGCCAAGACATATCTCACCGGTTCCTATCCGCTGCGCTTCACGACCAACCGCTCCATAGCTTCGCAATTGCTCGGTATCCAGGTCGAGAACCTCGGTATCGATTATGTCGACCGCCGCAACAGCCTTATCGAGGCGGTCACCATCGAGGATATTTCGCGTGTGGCAAAGCGGCTGCTGAAGCCTGAAAACCTCATCGTCACCATCGTCGGCAAGCCGAACCTCTCGCCGGACCCGAACCTTCCGGAAGACGGCGACATGCGCCCGGCGGCGCCCGGCCATCCGGGTGACGTACCCCTCTGACATCGCCCTTGAGGGCTGGAACGGGACCGCTGGTGGCGCGTTGACGTTCTTGTTACGCTTGAAAATGGCCCGCGCGATTCCGCGAGCCCCGGCTCAATCCCGATTTGGACCCGACTGCGAATGGCCGCTTCAGACCTGCCTTATCGTCAATCGCTCGACAATTGCTTTGCTGATCGTATCGGCGAGCAGGGCCTTTCCCGTGAGGGTTACACCGTCGCACTTGCCGATGCGGAAAAGGCGCTTGGCTGGTTGCGCGAGGTCCATGACAGCGGGGCGCTGCCGCTGCTGCGCGTGCCTGCGCGGACGGACGATCTCGTGCGGATCGACGAAGTCGCCGAGCATCTCCTCAACAATACGACCGACATCGTGATTTTCGGCATCGGCGGCTCCGCGCTTGGTGCGCAGGCGCTGGCGCAGCTTACCGGCTGGGGAACGCAGGCTCACAAGCAGAAAGGGGTGCATATCCATATCCCCGACAATCTCGACGCGGCGACGATGGAAGCCGTGCTCGGCAATCTCGACCTTCGCACCACGCGTTTCCTCGTCGTCTCGAAATCGGGCGGGACGGTGGAGCCCGCGATCCAGACGCTCGCCGCGATGAGCGCGCTCGAAAAGGCAGGCGGCGGCAAATACATGAAGCATCACTTCGCCGTGCTCACCGAGCCCGCCAGGAACGGCAAGCCGAACCCGATGCGTGCGCTCGCGGAGGCGAATGGATTTCCGACTCTCGAACACGATCCGGGCGTCGGTGGCCGATATGCGGTGCTGACCAATGTGGGCCTTCTTCCCGCGCGGCTCATGGGCCTTGATGTGAAGGCGATCCGCCAGGGGGCGGCGGCCGTGTTGCAGCCGGTTCTCGATGGCGCGGCTGCGGAGGATGTGGCGCCTGCTGCGGGCGCGGCGCTGCAGGTTGCGATGATGCGCGAAAAGGCGACTGCCATGTCGGTCGCCGCCGCCTATGCCGACAGGCTGGACCGCTTTCTTGCCTGGTACTGTCAGCTCTGGGCCGAAAGCCTCGGC
>JAJLKS010000534.1:0-2050 GCA_033838765.1 Alphaproteobacteria bacterium | reverse complement strand
GGCAGCCATCTCGGAAAGATCGTGCGAATCGACAGGGACGGGAACGCCCCCGCCGACAATCCGTTCGTGGGACGCGAAGGCGCCCTGCCTGAAATCTGGTCTTACGGGCATCGCAACCAGCAGGGCCTCGTCCATGACGCGGCAAGCGGCCTCGTCTATGAACATGAACATGGAGCGCAAGGCGGCGATGAAATCAATGTGATCGAGCCGGGCAAGAATTACGGCTGGCCGGTCATCACGCGCGGCATCGACTATTCGGGTGCGCGGATTTCGCCCTTCACCGAATATGAAGGCATGGAGCAGGCCATCGTCGACTGGACGCCGTCGATCGCACCTGCCGGCATGACCATCTATCGCGGCGACGCTTTCCCCGATTGGCAGGGAGACATTTTCGCCGGCGCATTGGCGGCGCAGAATGTTCACCGCGTGAAGATGGAAAACGGAGAGCCGGCGGGCGAGGAAGTGCTGTTCGCCGAGCTTGGCAAGCGCATCCGCGATGTACGCTCCGGTCCGGACGGCTTCCTCTATCTCGTGACCGATGGCGAAGGCGGTAGCGTGCTGCGCGTCACGCCTGCGCCGTAAGCATCACTGAAAATCGAGCGACAGCGGCAGCGTCACGACATTGTCGGGGACGTGTGCCGGTATCGGCGGAACCGGAAACGATCGCCGGATCGCGTCCAGCATTGCGCGATCAAGCGCGGACGACCCGGACGAACGGACCAGCACGAGACCGACCAATCTTCCCGATCTGTCGAACGACACATTGGCATGAGGCGGGACGATTCGTGCAAGGTCCAGGTTGGACGGCAGGACAAGGTTCGCATTGAGGCGCTGCCTCAACATCCGGCCATAGGCGTCGCCACGCCCCATCACCTTGCCGCTATCCGGCGAAGCGGCACTGTAGCTTCGCTCGATGGTCTGCGCCCATTCCGGCAAGGGCGGCGTTTCGGAGCGTTCGCGAGGCATCGCATTTTGGGGCGTATCCTCGCGCGGGCGCGGCATCGCTCGCTCCGGCCGCGTCGTATCGCCCGGCTCTTCCGGCGCTTCGTCGGCGCCGAAATTGAACGGCGCTCTCGATTCCTGTTGCTGTTGCGGCTCGGGCTCAGGCTCCGGTTGGGGCTCCTGGATAATCTCGACTTCGATGGCTGGAGGACCTTCCCCGGAGGAAGACTGCCGTGGCCCGCCGAAAAGCAGCGGCAACAGGACCAGCAGATTGATGAGCAGGGCAAGGCCGAGCGAAATTCCCAGTTCGCGGGTCCAGGTGCGGGGCCTCGGCGACGGCGGCGGCGAGACGTGGAACGTCGTCTGCGGCGCCGCCGGCTCTCCCCCTGTCTCACTCATCGCTACCGAAGCCATGTCCGCCGAAATTCCTGCCCTGAACGGCACCAATCCTGTCCGAGGCCACCATATCAGGCGGCAATGCCCAATGGCAGGGTTGGCGAAGTACCCTTGGCATGGCATTTCTATTGACCGAGCCAGAAAACGGGAGCCCGGCCATGACAAGCCTTACCGTCGCCGCCACGCAAATGGCCTGTGGCGCCGACCGCGAAACGAATATCGCAAGAGCGGAGAAGCTCGTCCGTGAGGCGGCATCGCGCGGTGCGCGGCTGATCCTGCTGCAGGAACTCTTCGAGACGCCCTATTTCTGCAAGGACATGAAGCCGGAATATATGGAGCTTGCGCTCCCGGCATCGGAGAACCCGGCGATCCGCACGATGAGCGCGCTTGCGAAGGAGCTCAAGGTCGTTCTGCCCGTGTCGTTCTTCGAGCGGGAGAACAATGCGCTCTACAATTCACTGGTGATGATCGACGCGGACGGGACCAATCTCGGCCTCTATCGCAAGTCGCATATTCCGGACGGGCCCGGCTATAGCGAAAAATATTACTTCAATCCCGGCGATTCGGGATTTCGAGTGTTCGATACGGCGGTCGGCCGTGTGGGCGCGGCGATATGCTGGGACCAGTGGTTTCCGGAACCCGCCCGCGCGATGGCGCTGAAAGGGGCAGAAGTGCTGCTCTACCCGACGGCGATCGGCTCGGAGCCGCATGA
>JAJLKS010000533.1:0-6504 GCA_033838765.1 Alphaproteobacteria bacterium | reverse complement strand
CACCGTGGGCGACGCGAAGGAGCGGACCGGCGCCAACGCGACCGCGATCTACGTGCCGCCGCCCTTCGCGGCCGATGCGATCCTGGAAGCGATCGACGCGGGCATCGAGCTTGCCGTCTGCATCACCGAGGGCATTCCGGTTCTCGACATGGTGAAGGTGAAGCGCGCGCTCTCCGGCTCGAAGACTCGGCTCGTCGGTCCGAACTGCCCGGGCGTCATCACGCCGGGCCAGTGCAAGATCGGCATCATGCCGGGCCATATCCACAAGCCGGGTTCGGTCGGCATCGTCTCGCGTTCCGGCACGCTCACCTATGAAGCGGTGGCGCAGACGACCGCGGCGGGCCTCGGCCAGTCGACCTGCATCGGTATCGGCGGCGACCCCGTCAACGGCACGAATTTCATCGACTGCCTCGACATGTTCCTCGGCGATCCCGACACGCATTCGATCATCATGATCGGCGAAATCGGCGGCTCGGCCGAAGAGGACGCAGCCGAATTCCTGAAGCAGTCCAAGGTGAAGAAGCCGGTCGTCGGCTTCATCGCCGGCGTGACGGCCCCTCCCGGCCGCCGCATGGGCCATGCCGGTGCGATCATCGCGGGCGGCAAGGGCGGCGCGGGCGACAAGATGGAAGCCATGCGCTCGGCGGGCATCACAGTCGCCAAGTCTCCTTCCGCGCTCGGCACGACGCTGGTCGAAGTCCTGAAGAAGTAAGGCAGGCTGCCTTTCCGGTATTTCGGCGGGGCTCCCGGTCACGGGAGCCCCGTTTGACATGGGTCAGGCCCCAAAATCGGCTTCCGGGGTCTGCTGGCGGTGTAAATCCGTCACGGAATTCCTATATTGTTAAGGAAATCCAAGGGGTTTGGGGGCGATGCTGGCGGTGTTCCAGCATGTGCCTTCAAGGCAAATCCCATTGACGATGTGTTGCCTCTATGGCAACTTCCTTAACCATGAAACTCACCGACTGGCTCGAATCGAACAATCTGACGGCAAGTGCCTTTGCCGAGCAGCTGGGCGTGTCCGTCTCCACGGTCACGCGTTGCATGAATGGCCAGCGCCGGCCGGAATGGCAGACGCTGGATGCCATTTTCAAGGCGACCGGAGGGCAGGTGACGCCCAATGATTTTCTTTCCGACGATGCGGTGATTCCCGAAGCGGCGCCTGCCGCTGCGAAGCCCAACGGACAAAACCCGATGAGCAATGACGGTGCGAACGACCGCTTCGAGCGGACGTCCTTCCTCTATGGCGCCAATGCGATCTTCGTCGAAGAGCTTTATGCGCGCTACCAGACCGATCCCAATTCGGTGGACGAGGACTGGCGGGCCTTTTTCGAGGGGCTCGGCGACCGCAGGGACGACGTTCTGAAGGAAGCCAGGGGCGCGTCCTGGAAGAGGGCCGACTGGCCGCCCGCCGCCAATGGCGAGCTTGTGAGCGCGCTGGACGGGAACTGGGGCGATGCGGACGCCGACGCGGCGAAGGTTCGCGCCAAGATCGAACAGCGCAGCCCCGGCGCAAGCCAGGATGAAATCCGCTCGGCAACGCTCGATTCCGTCCGTGCCCTGATGATGATCCGCGCCTATCGCATTCGCGGCCATCTCGACGCCGATATCGACCCGCTGCAGCTCCGTCCGAAGTCGCAGCACCCGGAGCTGCAGCCTGAAAGCTATGGCTTCGGCCCGGACGATCTCGACCGGCCGATCTTCATCGATCACGTGCTTGGCCTCGAGACGGCGACGGTCCGCGAGATGCTCGACATCCTGCGGCGCACCTATTGCGGTACGCTTGCCGTCGAGTTCATGCATATCGGCGATCCGGAAGAGAAGGCGTGGATTCAGGAACGCATCGAAGGACCGGACAAGGAAATCGCCTTCACCGACATGGGCCGTTCCGCGATCCTCGACAAGCTGATCGCGGCGGAGGGCTTCGAGAAGTTCTGCGGCGTCAAATATGTCGGCACCAAGCGTTTCGGTCTCGACGGTGCGGAAGCGATCATTCCCGCGCTCGAACAGATCATCAAGCGCGGCGGCGCGCTCGGCGTGAAGGAAATCGTGCTGGGCATGGCGCATCGCGGGCGCCTCAACGTGCTGACCAACGTCATGTCGAAGCCGTTCCGCGCGGTGTTCCACGAATTCAAGGGCGGTTCGTCCACGCCGGAAGACGTCGATGGATCGGGAGACGTGAAGTATCACCTCGGTGCCTCGTCGGACCGCGAGTTCGACGGCAACAAGGTGCATCTGTCGCTCACCGCCAACCCGTCGCATCTCGAAATCGTCGACCCCGTCGTGCTTGGCAAGGCGCGCGCCAAGCAGGACCAGCATCACGACCGCCAGCGCGGCACGGTGATCCCGCTCCTCATCCATGGCGATGCGGCTTTTGCAGGCCAGGGCATCGTTGCCGAATGTCTCGGTCTTTCCGACCTCAAGGGGCATCGCACGGGCGGCTCGATCCATTTCATCGTCAACAACCAGATCGGCTTCACCACAAGCCCGATCAACAGCCGCTCCTCGCCCTATCCGTCCGATGTGGCGAAGATGGTGCAGGCGCCGATCTTCCACGTGAATGGCGACGATCCGGAAGCGGTTGTCCATGCGGCCAAGATCGCGACGGAGTTCCGCCAGCGCTTCAACCGGCCTGTCGTAATCGACATGTTCTGCTATCGCCGCTTCGGCCACAACGAAGGCGACGATCCGAGCATGACGCAGCCGCTCATGTACGAGAAGATCAAGGATCATCCGACGACGCTGCAGATCTATTCGAAGCGGCTCGTCGATGAGGGTCTGATGAGCGCCGAGGAAGTGGACGAGCGCATCGCGGCTTTCCGGGCGCAGCTCGAGGAAGATTTCGAAGCCGTGTCGACCTTCCGCCCGAACAAGGCGGACTGGCTCGACGGACGCTGGTCCGGCCTCGGCAAGGCCGAAGGCGAGGCGCGGCGCGGCGAGACGGCAGTCGAGATTTCGAAGCTCAAGGAAATCGGCCGGAAGATCACCGAAGTGCCGGATGGTTTCAGCGTTCACAAGACGGTGATGCGCTTCATCGACAACCGGCGCAAGTCGATCGAGAGCGGCGAAGGCATCGACTGGTCGACGGCGGAGGCGCTTGCCTTCGGCTCGCTGCTCGACGAGGGCATCAAGGTTCGTCTTTCGGGTCAGGATTCCGAGCGCGGCACGTTCGTGCAGCGTCACTCGGTTCTGAACGACCAGAAGACGGAAGACAAATACGTCCCGTTCAACAACATCTCCGAGAACCAGGCGGAATACGAAGTCATCAACTCGATGCTTTCGGAAGCCGCCGTGCTTGGCTTCGAATATGGCTACAGCCTTGCCGAGCCCAATGCGCTGGTTCTCTGGGAGGCGCAGTTCGGCGACTTCGCCAATGGCGCACAGGTCGTGATCGACCAGTTCATCTCGTCGGGCGAGCGCAAATGGCTGCGCATGTCGGGTCTCGTGATGCTCCTGCCGCATGGCTATGAAGGTCAGGGACCGGAGCATTCGTCCGCCCGCCTCGAGCGCTATCTGCAGATGTGCGCCGAGGACAACATGCAGGTCGCAAACTGCACGACGCCGATGAACTATTTCCACATCCTGCGCCGGCAGATGCACCGCAAGTTCCGCAAGCCGCTCATCCTGATGACGCCGAAATCGCTTCTGCGTCACAAGCGCTGCGTGTCGAACCTGTCGGAGTTCGGGCCCGGCTCGTCCTTCCATCGCGTGCTCTGGGACGATGCGGAGCAGCTCCCCGGCCAGCAGATCAAGCTCGTCGCCGACAAGGACATCAAGCGTGTCGTGCTCTGCTCGGGCACGGTCTATTACGATCTCTATGAAGAGCGCGAGAAGCGCGGCATCAACGACATCTATCTCATGCGCGTGGAGCAGCACTATCCGTTCCCGGCCAAGTCGCTGATGACGGAGCTTGCACGCTTCCCGAATGCTGAATTCGTGTGGTGCCAGGAAGAGCCGAAGAACATGGGCGCCTGGAACTTCATGGAGCCCAATATCGAATGGGTGCTCGATCATATCGGCTCGCGCTATCGCCGCGCGACCTATGCGGGACGCCCGGCGTCCGCGGCCACGGCCACGGGCCTCATGAGCAAGCACAATCAGGAACTCAACCAGCTTCTCTCCGAAGCGCTCAAGGTCGATTGAGCGGCGGCGGGAGACAGACGACCGGAAAGGCAGCAGACCAGATGGCGACGGAAATTCGCGTGCCCACGCTTGGCGAGTCGGTGACCGAGGCCACTGTCGCCAAGTGGTTCAAGAAGCCGGGCGATGCCGTATCGGCGGACGAGCCGCTTGTCGAACTTGAAACCGACAAGGTGACGGTGGAAGTGCCGGCGCCTGCGGCCGGCGTCCTCTCGGAAATCATCGCGAAGGATGGCGAGACGGTGGAAGTCGGCGCGCTGCTCGGCCAGATCGGCGAGGGCAAGGGCGCTCAGCCTTCGCCGAAGAAGGAAGAGCCGAAGAAGTCGGAAGTGAAGGCGGAAGCGAAGCCCGAGCCGAAGAAGGTTGAGGCGGCTGCGCCGTCGAAGCCCGCCGATGCGGAACCTTCGCCTGCCGTGCGCCGCGTGGCGGCCGAAAACGAGCTCGATGTCTCGAAGATCGAGGGCACGGGCAAGGGCGGCCGCGTGACCAAGGCGGATGCGGAAGAGGCTGCCGCCTCGAAGTCCTCTGCGCCTGCGGCGCCCGCTCAGGTCAAGGCGCCGGCACCCGCCGACCAGTCGGCGCGCGAAGAGCGCGTGAAGATGACGCGGCTGCGGAAGACCATTGCGACGCGCCTCAAGGAAGCACAGAACACGGCGGCCATGCTCACCACCTTCAACGAGGTGGACATGACCAATGTCATGGCGCTGCGCAACCAGTACAAGGATCTCTTCGAGAAGAAGCATGGCGTGCGCGTCGGCTTCATGGGCTTTTTCGTCAAGGCCTGCATCCATGCGCTGCAGGAAATTCCGGCGGTCAATGCCGAGATCGACGGCGAGGAGCTCGTCTACAAGAACTATTACAACATCGGCGTGGCCGTCGGCACTGATCGCGGTCTTGTCGTGCCGGTCATCCGCGATGCGCAGGACCTGTCGCTTGCGGGTATCGAAAAGACAATCAACGATTTCGGCCGCCGCGCGCGCGACGGGGCGCTGAAGCTCGAAGAGCTGCAGGGCGGCACCTTCACGATTTCGAATGGCGGTGTCTATGGCTCGCTCATGTCGACGCCGATCCTGAATGCGCCGCAGTCCGGCATTCTCGGCATGCACAAGATTCAGGAACGGCCGATGGTGATCGGCGGCAAGATCGAAATCCGCCCGATGATGTATCTGGCGCTTTCCTACGATCACCGGATCGTCGACGGCAAGGAAGCCGTGACTTTCCTGGTGCGCGTCAAGGACGTGCTGGAAGACCCGCAGCGCCTGCTGCTCGACCTCTGAGGTAATTCAATGGCGGATGCTTTCGACCTTGTTGTGATCGGCGCGGGCCCTGGCGGCTATGAATGCGCGATCAAGGCGGCGCAGCTCGGGCTCAAGGTTGCGGTAGTGGAAAAGCGCGACCGGCTCGGCGGCACCTGCCTCAATGTCGGCTGTATCCCGTCGAAGGCCATGCTTCATGCGTCGGAGCTTTTCCACGAGGCGGGCGAGAGCTTCGAGGGCATGGGCATCGAGGTCTCGAAGCCGAAGCTCAACCTGAAACAGATGCTTGCCTTCAAGGACGAGGCGATCGACGGCAACACCAAGGGCATCGAGTTTCTCTTCAAGAAGAACAAGATCGAATGGGTGAAGGGCGAGGGCAGCATCGCCGCGCCGGGCAAGGTGAAGGCGGGTGAGCGCACGCTCGAGGCGAAGAACATCGTGATCGCCACGGGCTCCGATGTGGCGAAGCTGCCGGGCGTCGAGATCGACGAGAAGACGGTCGTGTCCTCCACCGGCGCGCTCGAACTCGACAAGGTGCCGGGCAAGCTTCTCGTCATCGGCGGCGGCGTGATCGGCCTCGAGCTCGGTTCCGTCTGGGGCCGCCTCGGCGCGGAAGTGACGGTGGTCGAATATCTCGACAATATCCTGCCGGGCATGGATGTCGAGGTCGTGAAGAATTTCACGCTCATTCTCAAGAAACAGGGTTTCTCCTTCAAGCTCGGCGCGAAGGTGACGAAAGTCGAGAAGCAGAAGTCGGGCCTCAAGGTCACCGTCGAGCCTGCGAAGGGCGGTGACGCGGAAGTACTCGATGCCGATGTCGTGCTCGTCTCGATCGGCCGCGTCGCCTATACGGGCGGTCTCGGTCTCGACAAGGTTGGCGTCAAGACGGACAAGCGAGGGCGGATCGAGGTCGATGCCTCATTCAAGACCAGCGCCGACGGCATCTATGCAATCGGCGATGTGATCGCGGGGCCGATGCTCGCGCACAAGGCGATGGAAGAGGGCGTCGCGCTTGCCGAGCGCCTTGCCGGGCATTACGGCGCGGTGAATTACGATGTCATTCCGGGCGTCGTCTACACCTCGCCGGAAGTGGCATCGGTCGGAAAGACGG
>JAJLKS010000532.1:0-2643 GCA_033838765.1 Alphaproteobacteria bacterium | reverse complement strand
ACCATTTGTGCCCGGTGATGCGATATTCCTCACCCGGCCCGCCCTTGCCCACGGGCACAGCAGCGGTCGTATTGGCGCGGACATCCGTGCCGCCCTGCTTTTCCGTCATGCCCATGCCGAGGGTCACGCCGGTCTTCTCGCGCGCGGGCAGGAAGCGCTCGTCATATTCACGGGAGAGGATGCGCGGCACCCATTCCTCCGCCAGCGAGGGCTGGAAGAGAAGCGCAGGCACCGCCGCATTCGTCATGGTGATGGGGCAGCCGTGGCCCGCTTCGGCCTGCGTCATCATGTAGGTGCCTGCCAGCCGCGCGACGACGGAACCGGGTTTCGGTTTTGCGTCGAGCCCGTCCTTCAGGTGATCCCAGGGTGAGCCGTGTAGCCCCTGCTCGACCGAGAGCGCCATCAGCGCATGATAGGAAGGATGAAACTCCACCCGGTCCGCGCGATGACCGAAACGGTCGAAACTCTTGAGCACCGGCAGGTAGGCATTGGCCTGCCGCCCCAGCTCCAGCACCTCCTCACTGCCAACGATCGCGCCGAATTCCGTCAGCGACCGGCGCGCATGTCCGCCGCCCTCGCGCTCCACCGTCTCCACGAGTGCCTTGTCGGCCGTGAAGAGGTTTACATCCTCAAGCGGCGGCGGCTGGTTGAAGACCTCGTGAGTCGCAAAACCGGCGGGCGTTTCCATCTGGCTGGACATGGGGCCTGAACCTCTTTTCCGGGGACTTCCTGTGAGGTTAACACCCCCTCCGGCGCCCGGCCAAACGCGGCCTCAAAACCACCTTGCCGCCCCCCGGAATCGGCCCTATACAATGCGGCTTTAATGACCAACGCTGACAAACAGCCTCAAGCCATCTTCCCGCACCGGCATTTGCTGGGCATCGAAGGGCTTTCCCCCGCCGATATCACCGCCCTTCTCGATCTTGCCGACACCTATGTCGAGCAGAACCGCCAGGTCGACAAGAAGGGTTCGGTGCTGCGCGGCCGCACCCAGATCAACCTCTTCTTCGAAGCATCGACCCGCACGCAAAGCTCCTTCGAGCTGGCGGGAAAGCGCCTCGGCGCGGATGTGATGAACATGTCGGTCTCTTCCTCCTCCGTGAAGAAGGGCGAGACGCTGATCGACACGGCGGTGACGCTGAATGCGATGCACCCCGATCTGATCATCATTCGCCATCAGAATTCGGGCGCGGTGGAGCTTCTTTCGCAGAAAGTCTCCTGCTCGGTCA
Source organism: Alphaproteobacteria bacterium (assembly GCA_033838765.1). Classification (GTDB taxonomy): domain Bacteria; phylum Pseudomonadota; class Alphaproteobacteria; order Parvibaculales; family Parvibaculaceae; genus Parvibaculum. Next base: position 1,414 of record JAJLKS010000532.1, on the reverse strand, counting down.
TCAATGCGGGCGACGGCGCGCATGAACACCCGACACAGGCGCTGCTCGACGCGCTGACGATCCGCCGCCGCAAGGGCAAATTGCAGGGCCTCCTCGTCGCCATCTGTGGCGACATCCTGCATAGCCGCGTCGCGCGATCGAACATCCTGCTGCTGAACGCGATGGGCGCGCGCGTGCGCGTCATCGGCCCGCCGACGCTGATGCCGAAGGGGATCGAGCGGCTCGGCGTCGAGGTCTTTCACGATATGAGGAAAGGCCTCGAAGGCGTTGATATCGTTATGATGCTCCGCCTTCAGCTTGAGCGCATGGCGGGCTCCTATGTGCCGAGCCAGCGCGAATATTTCCACTTCTACGGGCTCGACTACGCAAAGCTCGCCCACGCAAAGCCCGATGCGCTCGTGATGCATCCGGGGCCGATGAACCGCGGCGTCGAGATCGACAGCGCGGTGGCGGACGACATCGACAGGAGCCTTATCCGCGAGCAGGTGGAAATGGGCGTTGCCGTCCGAATGGCCGTGCTCGATGCGCTCTCTCGCAACCTGCCGAACGAACTGCCGCTCGGAGGCCGCGCATGAGCCGCACCGCCTTCATCAATGCGCGCCTGATCGACCCCGCCAGCGGCTATGACGAGCGCGGCAATCTCATGGTCGAGAATGGCGTCATCGCCGATCTCGGCCCCGCCCTCTTCAATGACGGTGTGCCCGATGGCGCAGAGGTGGTGGACTGCAAGGGCCGCGTCCTCGCGCCCGGCCTGATCGACTGCCGCGTGTTCACGGGCGAGCCCGGCGCCGAACACCGCGAAACGCTGGCGCTCGCCAGCAAGGCGGCGGCCGCAGGCGGCGTAACCACGATGATCGTCATGCCGAACACCAATCCGGTGATCGACGATGTGGCGCTGGTCGATTTCATCGAGCGCCGTGCCCGCGACACGGCGGTCGTTCATGTCCACACAATGGCGGCGCTGACCAAGGGCCTCGAAGGCAAGGAAATGACGGAGTTCGGCCTGCTGCTCGAAGCGGGCGCCGTCGGATTTACGGATGGCCTCAAGGCGGTTGCCAATGCGCAGCTGATGCGCCGTGCGCTGAGCTACGCCGCCCCTCTCGGCGCGCTGGTGGTGCAGCATGCCGAAGAACCGGCGCTCGCAACCGGCGTGATGAACGAAAGCGAGCTTGCGAGCCGCCTCGGCCTTGCGGGCATTCCGGCAGCTGCCGAAACAATCATGATCGAGCGCGACCTGCGCCTGCTCGAACTCACCGGAGGGCGCTACCACGTCTCGCAGGTGTCCTGCGAGGCTTCGGTCGAGATCATCCGCCGCGCCAAGACGCGCGGCCTGCCCGTCACCTGCGGCGTCTCGGCGGCACATCTGCAGCTCAACGAGAACGACGTCCAGTCCTATCGCACCTTCTTCAAGCTC
>JAJLKS010000531.1:0-3424 GCA_033838765.1 Alphaproteobacteria bacterium | reverse complement strand
GACAAGTCGTCGCGCTTCACCGACTGGTCGCGGCGGCCGCTCTCCGAAAAGCAGCTTCAATATGCGATGGCGGACGTCACCTATCTCCGCACCGTCTATGAGGTGCTTGCAAAACGGCTGACCCAGACGGGCCGTGTCCATTGGGTCGCCGAGGAAATGGCGGTCCTTCAGGACCCCGAGACCTATGCCATGCGGCCGGAAAATGCCTGGAAGCGGCTCAAGGGGCGGTTCCGGGGCACTCGAGGCCTCGCCGTGCTTGTCGAGATTGCGGCCTGGCGCGAGCGGCAGGCACAGGAGCGCGACATGCCGCGCTCGCGCATCATGAAGGACGATGCGCTCTACGAAATCGCGACGCAGATTCCGAAAAGCCTGTCCGATCTCGATGGGCTTCGCGCCGTACCCAAAGGCTTCTCGAACAGCCGCTCGGCGGCCAGCCTGATGGAGGCTATCGAGCGCGGCCTCGCCATGAAGGAAGAGGAGATTCCCGTCGTCGAGGGGCCCGAGCCCCTGCCCGCCGGGATCGGTCCGCTTGTCGAATTGCTGAAGGTGCTGCTCAAGCAGAAATGCGAAGAGCATGATGTGGCGCAAAAGCTCGTTGCGAATGTCGCCGACCTCGAACTCATCGCCGCGCATCAGGAAGCGGATGTGCCTGCGCTCAAGGGCTGGCGCCGCGAGATATTCGGCGAGGACGCGCTGCGCCTGAAGCGTGGCGAACTTGCCATCGGCGCCAAGGGCAAGAAGATCGTGCTGATCGAAACAGGCCGGACCTGACGCCTATTTGCCGACCCGGATATCGCTTTTGCGGCCAAGCGCACGGGCGAGCGCGGCAAGGCGCTTTGCGACGATCTCGCCTATCAGCGCCTCGTATTTCTTCGGCACCACAAGCGATACGCTGCTCTTCGACACCTCGAAGCGCGTGCGCGGCAGCATGCCCATGGTTGCGCCCGAAAGAGTGAAGGCGAGCCGCAGCGCCAGGCCGAGAACGAGCGCGCGCTCGTGTTCGCGCTCGGTGATGAAGCCCGAAAGATTGCCGAGCAATTCCGGCTCTCCCCTGCCCTCATGCCGGTGATAGCCGACACGGGCGAGGAACAGACGGCCCGGATGATCGACGCCGGAAAAGGGCGCGAGCAGGATCTGCGTCATCGCGTAATGGGCGCGGTAGTCGGGATGCACATACCAGCCGATATCGGCCAGAATGCAGGCCGCATGGCGCAGACGCGATTCCTGCGGCGTTTCGGCCAGCACATCATCGGCAAAGAGCGGCGCCGTCCATTTGAAGAATTCGTCGCCATGCTGAGGAAAACGGGCGAGCCTGCCGGCAAGGTCGTGACAGCCTGCGATCAGCGGGTCCTTTGCCTGCTCCTTCTTGTCGAGGCGGTCGAACAATATGCCTTCGCGCAGGCCATAGGCGGAGATGACGACTTCCTTCGCCTTCAGCACCGAAATCAGCTTGTCGAGCACCAGCGCACCAAACGGCAAGGCCTCCACACGGCGCTCAGACACATCGGGAATCTGCGCCAGCGATTTCGGCCCCAGCCGCTCGATCACCCGGGATATTTCGGAGGCCTCGCGCGCGGGGATCACATATTGGTGCAGCACATGAATCGGATAGTTGCGCTGCGCCATGTGGATGCGGGCGAGATTTCGCCAGACGCCGCCCACGGCATAGAACCGCTTGCCCTGATGTTCCTTCGCCCAGTCCTGCTCGCCCAGCGCGCGGTCCACCACGGCTTCCGCTTCGGCGAGGCTGCCATGAGAGAGGTCGATAAGGCGCAGCGGCCCGAGCGGCAGCGTGGCGCCGGGCCCTGCCTTGCCGCCGGATACGGGCACAAGCTCGAGACTGCCGCCGCCAAGATCGCCGACCAGTCCATCCGCTTCCGGAATACCGGAGAGCACGCCATGCGCCGCGAACCGCGCTTCATCCGCCCCTGAGAGGAGGTCGATCTTGAAGCCGCAAATCTTCTCGGCCTTTTCAAGAAACTCGGCGCCGTCTTCCGCATCGCGAACGGCGGCCGTAGCGGCCACGATCAACGTCTCCACGCCAATCTGGTCACGCAGCGCCATGAAGCGCCGCAATGCGTCGAGCGCCCGCACAATGCCCTTGGGGTCGAGACGGCCCGTCGAAGCGAGCGACCGGCCGAGCCCGGCCATGACCTTTTCGTTGAAGACGAGAACGGGGTTCCGCTCCGCCGCCGCATAGACAACGAGGCGCACCGAATTCGAACCGACATCGACGATGCCGAATCTTCCTCTGCCTTTCGTGCGGCTCACAGCCTGACCTCCGCCGTTTGCCGCAAGATAGAGTTATGCCGTCTTGATGTCGAATTTGGGCGGAAGATTTTTCTTGAGAGAGGTGCCACGCCCGGAAAGGCTCGCATTGTTCATGAAATAGGTATGGGCGTTGAAAGGCTCCTCGCCTTCCCTCACGGCGATTCGGCGATAGACACCGTCAGGCTCGAGTTCGTAACTCTGCTGATTGTCCTTCAGATTGGCAACCATGATCTGATCCAGCACCTGGTCGTGAACCGTCGGGTTCAGGATCGGCACCAGCACTTCAACCCGGCGGTCGAGATTGCGCGGCATCCAGTCGGCGGAGGCGATGTAGACCTTCGCCTTGTCGCTCGGCAGGCCGTGGCCATTGCCGAAGCAGACAATGCGCGAATGTTCGAGGAAGCGGCCGATGATGCTCTTTACCCGAATATTCTCCGAGAGGCCTGGAATGCCCGGACGCAGGCAGCAGATGCCGCGCACGACGAGATGTATCTGCACGCCGGCCTGGCTCGCCTCATAGAGCTTGTCGATGATCTGCGCGTCCACGAGCGAGTTCATCTTCGCCCAGATGGCGGCCGGGCGGCCGGCCTTCGCATGTTCCATTTCGGCGTTGATATCGCCGATCAGGCGCGAACGCATGTTGATCGGCGAGACGGCGAGAAGCTCCAGCGATTTCGGCTCGGCATACCCCGTGATGTAGTTGAAGACCTGCGCCGCATCATGCGCAAGGCGCTGGTCGCAGGTGAACATCGAGCAGTCAGTGTAGATCTTTGCCGTCACGGCGTGGTAGTTGCCGGTGCCGAAATGCACATAGGAACGCAACTGACCGCCTTCGCGCCGGACGACCAGCGAAATCTTCGCATGGGTCTTCAGCTCGATGAAGCCGAAGACGACCTGAACACCGGCGCGCTCCAGATTGCGCGCCCAAACGATGTTGGCCGCCTCGTCGAAACGCGCTTTCAGCTCGACAAGCGCAGTCACCGATTTCCCTGCTTCCGCCGCTTCGATCAGCGCCTGCACGATGGGGCTGTCCTTCGAGGTGCGGTAGAGTGTCTGCTTGATGGCGACGACATCGGGATCTGCCGCCGCCTGGCGGATGAACTGCACCACCACGTCGAAGGACTCGTAAGGATGGTGGACGATAATGTCCTTC
>JAJLKS010000530.1:0-4133 GCA_033838765.1 Alphaproteobacteria bacterium | reverse complement strand
GGGCCTTTTCGAGCGCCTTGTTGATCCAGGGATGGACGATCGCCTCGCCCTCCTCGAGTCCGAGCTTCTGCAGCATGCCGTCCATGCGGTCGGTGCCGAAAATGCGCATCAGATCGTCTTCGAGCGACAGATAGAATTTCGAGCGGCCGGGATCGCCCTGACGGCCGGAGCGGCCGCGAAGCTGATTGTCGATGCGGCGGCTTTCGTGGCGCTCGGTGCCGATGACATAAAGACCGCCCGCTTCGAGCGCCGTCTGCTTCTTCGCCTCCACGTCCGCCTTCACTTCGGCGATCTTGCGGGCGAGCGCATCGGGGTTCTCGATGCCGGCCGTCTCGTCGGCGAGGCGCATTTCGAGATTGCCGCCAAGCTGGATGTCCGTGCCGCGGCCTGCCATGTTGGTTGCGATGGTGACGGCGCCGGGGACGCCGGCCTGCGCCACGATATGGGCTTCCTGCTCATGGTAGCGGGCGTTCAGGACCTTGTGCGGTACCTTCTTCTTTTTCAGGAATTCGGAAAGCGTTTCCGACTTCTCGATCGATGTCGTACCGACGAGAACCGGCTGGCCGCGCTTCGCGCAGTCCTCGATCTCGCCGATCATCGCCTCGTATTTCTCGCGGGCGGTGCGGTAGACCTCGTCGTCCTCGTCCACGCGGGCGACAGGCTTGTTGGTCGGGATCTCGATGACCTCGAGTCCATAGATGTCGCCGAATTCGGTGGCCTCGGTCAGCGCCGTGCCCGTCATGCCCGACAGCTTGTCGTACATGCGGAAATAGTTCTGGAAGGTGATCGAGGCGAGCGTCTGGTTTTCCGGCTGAATCGGCACGCGCTCCTTCGCCTCCAGCGCCTGGTGAAGACCGTCCGAATAGCGGCGGCCTTCCATCATGCGGCCAGTAAATTCGTCGATGATGACGACCTTGCCTGCCTTGACGATGTAGTCCTTGTCCTTCTGGAACAGCTTGTGCGCGCGCAGCGCATTGTTCACGTGATGGACGATGGAAATGTTCTCGATGTCGTAGAGGCTGCCTTCATCGAGAATGCCGCGTTCGCGCAGAATGGCCTCGATGCGCTCGTTGCCATCCTCGGTGAGATTGACCGTGCGCTGCTTCTCGTCGAGTTCGTAGTCGTCCCCGCCGATATGCGGGATCAAGTCGTCGATCGACAGATAGAGGTCCGACTTGTCGTCCAGCGGGCCGGAGATGATGAGCGGCGTGCGCGCCTCGTCGATCAGGATCGAGTCGACTTCGTCCACGATGGCGAAGTTATGGCCGCGCTGCACCATCGAGGCGAGCTGGTACTTCATGTTGTCGCGAAGATAGTCGAAGCCGAGCTCGTTGTTCGTCGCATAGGTGATGTCGGCGGCATAGGCTTCGCGGCGCTGGTCGTCGTTCAGGCCGTGCAGGATCACGCCGACTTCGAGACCGAGGAAACGGTGCACCTGGCCCATCCATTCGGCGTCGCGCTTGGCGAGATAGTCGTTCACCGTGACGATATGGACGCCCTTGCCGGGCAGGGCATTCAGATAGGCGGCGAGCGTCGAGACGAGCGTCTTGCCTTCGCCGGTCTTCATTTCCGAAATGTTGCCCTCATGGAGCACCATGCCGCCGATCAGCTGCACATCGTAATGGCGCTGGCCGAGGCTGCGCTTTGCGGCTTCGCGCACGGCGGCGAAGGCCTCGGGCAGAAGTTCATCGAGCGTGGCGCCATCGGCAAGCCGGGCGCGGAATTCAGACGTCTTGGCCTTCAGAGCGTCGTCGCTCAGGGCCGCCATTTCCGGTTCGAGGGCGTTGATCGCCTCGACACGGGCCTTGTAAGCCTTGATCTTCCGGTCGTTGGAGGAGCCGAAAAGACGCTTGGCGAGGGCGCCAAAGCTTGCCATCAGGTCAATTTCCTCTTGCGGTGCGCCTCCGATGTAAGGGCGCGCCCTGTGCTTGTCAATCGAACGGGGTAAACATGAGACGGCGCGTCAGCCCCGAGAATCCGCCGGTTTTCGTCCATTACAAACCTGTTTAGGTCCGGTCTGTGGCGCTTGTGTGGCTGGGGCCTCGCCGTCATTATGGCCCGCCAAAATTCCGCCGTTTCCTGACGCTTGTCTCAAGGCGGCCTCGTCCAAGGGCCAGGGGCGCCCGAAGCCGCCCCTTGCACGTATAAATTCAGGAAGGACCGTCCCGATGACCGCTTTCAGCCGCTATCTCGCCATTCTGGCCCTCGTTCTGCCGGTGCTGGCGGTGGGGGGCGCCTCCGCTCAGGAGGAGGCCACCGACGAGGTGGTCGCCACGGTCAATGGCACGCCGATCCGTTATTCGGACATTTCCTTCGCGGATGAGGAGATGAGCGCGGCGCTCGCCCGGCTCGAGCCCAATGTCCGCTTCCAGTATTTGCTGGGCTTGCTGATCGACCGGCGAATCGTCGCCCTTGCGGCAGAGGAAAAGAATGTCGGCGACGATCCCGCAGTGAAGCGCCGTCAGGAATATTTCAATGAAAAGGCGCTCCGCGACTTCTACTGGGTGCAGCTTATGCAGGACCGGGTGAGCGATGAGGCGGTCCGCGCCTGGTATGACGAGAATATTGCATCGGCGCCGCCCGAGCGGGAGGCCAATGCCCGGCATATCCTTGTCGAGACCGAGGCGGAGGCAAAGGCCATCGCAGACGAGATCGCAGCCGGAAAGAGCTTCGAGGATGCGGCCAATGAGCATTCAAGGGATGGTAGCGGCCAGAATGGCGGCGATCTGGGCTGGTTTGCGAGGGGCGACATGGTCGACGCCTTCGGCGATGCTGTCTTCTCGATGGAGCCGGGCGACATTTCAGCCCCGGTCCAGTCGCAGTTCGGCTGGCATCTGATCAAGGTCATCGACTTCCGCGACATGGAGAAACCAACTCTCGAGGAGGCGCAGGAGGATATCTTCCGGCAGCTCGCACGAGAGGAAGGGCAGAAACTCATCGAAAGTTTGCGCGAACAGGCAAAGATCGAGATTATCGGCGTCGGCGAGGCAGCACCGTCGGGCGGACGTCCGCAGATCGTGCCGCAGCAGTAATCAACAAGGTCCAGTCAGGCGGAGCGGCGGATGGCGGTCAGGAAGAGTGCGAAGGCGTCGGTGAAGCCGAAGCGCAAGGTCAGCGGCAAGGCGAAGGCAAAGCCGCATAGCAAGGCGAAGCTGACGCGCGCGAAGCGCAAGATCGCCAAGCCGAAGAAGCCAGCGGCAACGAAAGCCAAGGCGCCTGTGGCCGCCAAGCCCGCCCGCAAGGCAGCAAAAAAGCCGGCAAAGAAGAAGTCCGTCGAGAAGATTTCGCCGCTTGCGCCGAAGGCCTATGCCGTGCTGCCGCCCGTCGGCGGCGTTTTGCTCGGCACGGCGGCGGCCGGCATCAAATACAAGGGCCGCACCGATCTCCTTGTCGCCAAGATGCCGGAGGGTACGCAGGTTGCGGGCGTCTTCACGACATCGAAGACGGCCTCCGCGCCTGTCGATTGGTGCCGCAGCAATATCTCCGACAATGGCGAGGGGCGGATGCTCGTCGTCAATTCCGGAAATTCGAACGCCTTCACGGGCAAGGCGGGCGTTGCGACCGTCAAGGCGACGGCGGCAGCCGCCGCGCAGGCGGGCAATTGCCGGCAGAAGGATGTTTTCATCGCTTCGACCGGCGTTATCGGCCAGCCGATGGACCCGGAGCCCGTGGTGAAGGGAATAGACGCCGCGCTCGCCTCGGCTTCCGAAGATCGCTGGGACGAAGCCGCGCGCGCCATCATGACGACCGACACATATCGCAAGCTTGCGACGCGCAAGGTGAAGGTCGGCGGCGCCGAAGTGACGATCAACGGCATCGCCAAGGGATCGGGCATGATTGCGCCGGACCTTGCGACCATGCTCGTCTTCATCTTCACGGATGCAGCCATCCCCTCGAAGATCCTGCAGACATTGCTGCTTCTCGGCGTTCGCGACAGCTTCAATGCGATTACGGTCGATAGCGACACTTCGACCTCCGACAGCGTTCTCGTCTTCGCGACGGGTGCCGCCATGAAGGACGAGGCGCCAGTGACGCGGGCGGGCGATCCGCTGCTTAGTGAGTTCCGCGCCGCGCTCGACGATATCATGCTCGATCTCGAGCATCAGGTAGTGAAGGATGGCGAAGGTGCCACC
>JAJLKS010000529.1:0-4412 GCA_033838765.1 Alphaproteobacteria bacterium | reverse complement strand
GTCATGGCCGCGTGATGTTCGACGACGTGGCGGGTATCGACGAGGCGAAGGACGATCTCACCGAGATCGTGGATTTCCTGCGCGACCCGGCAAAGTTCCAGCGCCTTGGCGGGCGCATCCCGAAGGGCGTTCTGCTGGTCGGCCCTCCCGGCACCGGCAAGACGCTGCTTGCGCGCGCGATCGCAGGCGAGGCAAATGTTCCCTTCTTCACGATTTCCGGTTCGGACTTCGTTGAAATGTTCGTTGGCGTGGGCGCCAGCCGCGTCCGCGACATGTTCGAGCAGGCCAAGAAGAATGCGCCCTGCATCATCTTCATCGACGAAATCGATGCGGTCGGCCGTCATCGCGGTGCCGGTCTTGGTGGTGGCAATGACGAGCGCGAGCAGACGCTGAACCAGCTGCTCGTCGAAATGGACGGCTTCGAGCCGAATGAGGGTATCATTCTCATCGCGGCGACGAACCGGCCCGACGTGCTCGATCCCGCGCTGCTGCGTCCGGGCCGCTTCGACCGTCAGGTCGTGGTTCCGAACCCGGATGTCGTCGGCCGCGAGAAGATCCTCAAGGTTCACATGAAAAAGGTGCCGCTGGCGCCGGATGTCGATGCGCGCACCATTGCGCGGGGCACGCCGGGTTTCTCGGGTGCCGATCTTGCGAACCTCGTCAACGAGGCGGCCCTCATGGCTGCGCGCCGCGGCAAGCGCCTTGTCACCATGGCCGAGTTCGAGGATGCCAAGGACAAGGTCATGATGGGCGCCGAACGCCGCTCCATGGTGATGAGCGACGAGGAAAAGCGCCTCACCGCCTATCATGAAGGCGGGCACGCGCTGGTCGCGCTTCACATGCCGGCCTCCGATCCGATCCACAAGGCGACGATCATTCCACGCGGACGTGCGCTCGGCATGGTCATGCGCCTGCCGGAACGCGACCAGGTGTCGGTGACGCGCGCCAAGCTCAAGGCGGACCTCGCGGTCGCGATGGGCGGACGTCTTGCCGAGGAAATCATCTTCGGTCACGAGAAGGTGACGTCAGGCGCTTCGTCCGATATTTCGATGGCCACCAAGATGGCAAAGGCCATGGTCACGCGCTGGGGCATGAGCGACAAGCTCGGTCCGCTCGCCTATGCGGAGAATGAGGAAGAAGTGTTCCTCGGTCACTCCGTGGCGCGCCAGCAGAACATGTCGGAAGAGACGCAGCGCGTTATCGATGCCGAAGTCCGCCGCATCGTCGATGAAGGATACGAGACCGCGCGCAAGGTGCTGACCGATCACATCGATGACCTTCACACGATCGCCAAGGGCCTGCTGGAATACGAAACCCTTTCCGGCGAGGAAATCCAGAATCTCCTCAAGGGCGAGCCGCCCGTGCGCGATCGTGGCGATACGCCAAAGGCGGCGGAAGGTCCGATTTCGTCGGTGCCTGTAACAGGCAGCACGAGCGGCGATGGCCCGATGGGTGTGCCGCCAGCCCCGCAAGGAACATGACGTCCTGCAGGAAACGAAATCGAAAGGGAGGCTCCGGCCTCCCTTTTTTGATGCTATCGCCTTGATTGTACCTCGGTGCCGTCGTGAAATCCGCTGAGCCGGAAAAGGGGAGACACCAATGAAGATCGGAGCAGGACTTGCCGTGGCAGCAGCGCTGGCGCTTGCAGCTTGCGGCGAGGATGAGGCGGGGCAGACCATCGGCGAAGCGCAAGAACCATCGCGCTATGACGCACTCAGCATCACCTATGCCTGTGAGGGCGGCGTTCAGGTACAGGCGATCTATTTCAATTTCGAGGATGGCAATGCACTTGCCGCTCTCTCATACGACGGCACGCTGGCGCCGATGCGCATCATGCCGTCAGCTTCCGGCGCGAAGTACGCCTCGCTCAACGAGGAACTTGGCTGGCGCTGGCACACCAAGGGCGACGATGCGGTGCTGAGCTACATGGCGCCGGACCATACCGCCGAGGAAGAGCCTTTGCTGAAGGATTGCCGGAACATTCTACTGCGCGACTGATGGACGAGGAGCCGGTCGGAAAAAAGGGAGGCTCGCTGGAGCCTCCCTTTTCCCGTCCGGCGTCTCCCGATGCCGTCAATGCTGCTTCTCCGGCAGCTTCAGAACCAGTCCGTCAAGGGCAGGCGTCAGAGTGATCTGGCACGCGAGCCGGCTCGTCGCGCGCACATCCTCGGCAAATTCCAGCATGCTCTTTTCAAGGCCTTCCTGTGCGGGCCCCGTCTTGCCGATCCATGCATCGTCTACATAGACATGGCATGTGGCACAGGCGGCGGCACCGCCGCAATCGCCGTCGATGCCAGGTACGGCATTCTTCACAGCCGCTTCCATCGCGGATATCCCGGCATCGGCCTCGACGGAATAAACCCTTCCATTGGATTCGACGTAGTTGACCTTGGTCATCGTTGCTCCTTTTCTTCTTCTTGATTTCGCTTGCCGGTCAGTGCGCGTGGAGCTTCACAGGCATGGAGGCGTAACCGCGCACGAAGTTGGAGCGGACGCGGACGGGTTCGTCCATCACCTCGATGCGGGAAAACCGCTTCATTATTTCTTCCCAGAGAATCTTCAGCTGCATTTCGGCGAGCCTGTTGCCGACGCAGCGATGCACGCCAAAGCCGAAGGAAAGATGCTGGCGCGGGCGCTCGCGATCGATGATGAAGTCGTCCGGGCGGTCGATCGCCGTTTCGTCGCGGTTGCCGGAGACATACCACATGACGACCTTGTCGCCCTTGCGGATGGACTTGCCGCCGACTTCTGCATCGGCGATTGCGGTGCGGCGCATATGGGCGAGCGGTGTCTGCCAGCGGATGATCTCAGGCACCATGCTGTCGATAAGTGCAGGATTGGCGTAGAGTTTTTTACGCTCTTTCGGGTTCCGGTCGAGTGCCAGAACGCCACCGGTCATCGAATTGCGTGTTGTGTCGTTGCCGCCCACAATAAGAAGAAGCACATTGCCGAGATAGTTCTGCGGGGTCATGTCGCGGGTAGCGGGCGAGTGCGCCATCATGGATACGAGGTCCATACCCGGATTTTTCATGCGCTCGTTCCATAGGCCCTGGAAGGTTGCGGCACATTCCATGATCTCGCTGGTGCGCTGTTCCCAGCTATCGACGATGCCGCTGCCGGGCTCGGCTGTCGCCACATCAGACCAGCGCGTCAGCTTCGAGCGTTCTTCGAACGGGAAGTCGAAGAGCGTCGCCAGCATTTGCGTGGTGAGTTCGATGGAAACCGCGGGCACCCAGTCGAATTCCGCACCAACCGGCAGGCTATCGAGCGTTCGGCAAATGCGCTCGCGGATCACGCCTTCGAGATTTGCAAGGTTCGTAGGCGCAACGATCGGGCTTACGGCCTTGCGCTGCTCGTCGTGCCGCGGCGGGTCCATGGCGATGAAGTTAGGCAGGTCGATGGCGCCTTCGGCGCTGCTCTTCTGGATTCCGTCCTCGATGATGATGCCGCCAAGCCCGGCCTCGGAGGAGAACACCTGGTGGTTAGTATCTACCGCCATGATGTCCTTGTATTTCGTGATCGACCAATAAGGGCCATAGGCGCTTTCTGCGCAGTAATGCACCGGGTCCTCGCGGCGCAGACGCCGGAAATAGTCGCCCTCGACATTGCGTTCGAACAGCTCGGCGCGGCTGACATCAAGCCGGTCGAGCGGCAGGCTGTCCGCTTCGGTTGCAGAAACTGCAGTTGCATGTGCGGTCATGATTTTTCCTCCCCCATGGCCATATTGAGTAATATATCAATAGTTATTGAGCCCGGAGTCAATGTGGGTTGAAATCTCCTATCCGGACCGGGTATGCACAGCAGCGGGTGCCAGCTTCGGTCCAGCGTTTCCGCCGCTTTTCAGTGAAGGCTCAGCTTGTCCATTTCCGACCGCCCATCCCGAACACGCCTTTCTCCGGAGGCTCGCAAGGCGCAGCTTCTCGAGTGTGCATTGGCCGCCTTTGCGGAGCATGGCGTGGCGAGGGCGACGCATTCCCATGTCGCGGAGCGGGCGGGGGTCTCGATCCCCACGGTCCATTCCTATTTCCGTACGCGCGACGACCTCGTTACCGCAGTGCTCGGCGAGGTCGAGACCTATCTGATTGATGTCGTTTCGGATTCGCTTGGCGGTCCGAAAGATGTACGGGCGGCGCTGACCCTGCTTGCAACTCGATTTGCGGGTGCCGCCCGCGACAATCCGGACATGATCAAGGTCTGGCTCGACTGGAGCACAGGCATACGCGCCAATGTCTGGCCGCACTATATGGAGGTGCTCGATCGCCTTCATGAGATCGCGCAGAAGGTCTTTGCGCGGGGCAAGCGGGAGGGCATTTTGCCCAGCAAGCTCAACGTGAAAGCTGCTGCGCGTATCTATCTCGGAGGCGGGCATACGGTCGCGCTGATGCAGTTTTCAGGAGCGAGCATGCGCGATC
>JAJLKS010000528.1:0-15206 GCA_033838765.1 Alphaproteobacteria bacterium | reverse complement strand
CTCCTGTCCCGCCCCCTCACCCACCCCACTCCCCGGACGGGAGATCGGTCGTCATCACGTTCGGGATGTATCCCTTCAGAACGAAGTTCCTCATCCTCGCCCGCGACGGCATCGGCCCGGAAGTCATGGGCGAAGTCGAGCGCGTGATCGGCTGGTACAATGAAAAGCGCGGCTTCGACGCCAAGGTCGAGCATGAGCTTGTCGGCGGCTGCTGCTACGACGCGCATGGCGTCGCCGTTACCGACGAGACGGTCGAGAAGGCGAAGAAGGCTGACGCCGTCATGCTCGGCGCGGTCGGCGGGCCGAAATGGGATAATGTGCCTTATGAGGGCCGCCCGGAAGCGGGCCTGCTGCGCTTGCGCAAGGATCTCGAACTCTTCGCCAATCTCCGCCCGGCACTCTGCTTCGCGGCGCTGGCGGATGCGTCGTCGCTTAAGCGCGAGATCGTCGAGGGTCTCGACATCATGATCGTCCGCGAGCTCACCGGCGGCGTCTATTTCGGCGAGCCGAAGGAAATCACCGATCTTGGAAACGGCGAACGCCGCGGCGTCGACACGCAGGTCTACACGACGGACGAAATCCGCCGCATTGCGGAGGTCGCCTTCGATCTCGCAAAGAAGCGCGGCAACCGCGTCATGTCGGTCGAGAAGCGCAATGTGATGAAGTCGGGCGTGCTCTGGTACGAAGAGGTCTCGAAGCTCCACAAGGAGAAGTTCGCCGATGTGAAGCTCGAGCACATGCTCGCAGATAATTGCGCCATGCAGCTCGTGCGCAATCCGAAGCAGTTCGACGTCATCGTCACCGACAATCTCTTCGGCGACGTGCTCTCCGATATCGCGGCGATGCTGACCGGTTCGCTCGGCATGCTGCCGTCCGCCTCGCTCGGTGCGAAGGATGCAAGCGGCAAGGCCTGCGCCATGTACGAGCCGGTGCATGGCTCCGCGCCCGACATCGCGGGAACGGGCGCGGCAAATCCCATCGCATCGATCCTCTCTTTCGCGATGGCGCTCCGCTATACGTTCGATCTCGGCGCGGATGCCGACCTGCTTGAAAAAGCCGTCGACCAGGTGCTCGCCAATGGGCTGCGCACCGGCGACATCATGCAGCCCGGCATGAAAAAAGTCGGCACGAAGGAAATGGGCGACGCCATCCTCGCTGCCCTCGACAAGCTGAATGCCTGAAACGCGATAGCCGCTTGACCCGTTGGAGGACCGCTCCGGGCAAGGCGGTCCTCAAGAAGGAAGACGATCATGGGCTACAAGATTGCCGTTCTCGGCGCCACGGGGAATGTGGGCCAGGAGATGCTGAACATTCTCGCCGAGCGCGAGTTTCCCGCCGATGAGGTGGTCGCGCTCGCGTCGCGGCGCAGCCAGGGCACGGAAGTGTCCTATGGCGAGCGCAATCTCAAGGTGAAGTCGCTCGACGCATACGACTTCAAGGGCACCGACATCTGCCTCATGGCGACGTCGGGTGTCATGTCCGCCGAATGGGCGCCGAAGATTGCGGCGAAGGTCTGCGTCGTCATCGACAATTCGTCGAAGTGGCGGATGGACCCCGATGTGCCGCTCATCGTGCCGGAGGTGAATGCGGCGGCGATCGCCGGTTACACGAAGAAGAACATCATCGCCAATCCGAACTGCTCCACGGCGCAGATGGTGGTGGCGCTGAAGCCCCTGCACGATGCGGCCGGCATCCGCCGCATCGTCGTCTCGACCTATCAGTCGGTCTCGGGCGCGGGCAAGGAGGCGATGGACGAGCTCTTCACGCAGACGCGCGCCATCTTCGTCAATGACGATATCGAAGCGCACAACTTCACCAAGCAGATCGCCTTCAACGTCATCCCCCATATCGACGAGTTCATGGAGGACGGGCAGACGAAGGAAGAGTGGAAGATGACGGCCGAGACGAAGAAGATACTCGATCCGAAGATCAAGGTGACCGCCACCTGCGTGCGCGTGCCGGTTTTCGTCGGCCATTCGGAAGCGATCAATATCGAATTCGAGCGGCCCATCTCGGACGACGAGGCGCGCGACATATTGCGCGAGGCGCCGGGTTGCCTCGTCGTCGACAAGCGCGACGATGGCGGTTATGTGACGCCTATCGAAAGTGTCGGCGAGTATGCGACCTATATAAGCCGCATCCGCGTCGATCCGACGATAGAGAACGGCCTCAACATCTGGGTCGTCTCCGACAATCTGCGCAAGGGCGCCGCGCTCAACGCCGTGCAGATCGCCGAAATTCTCGGCGCGCGCTATCTGAAGAAGGCGGCGTAAGAGGTCGCGTCGCCCCTCACCCTTCCGCCGTCTTCGACGGCTCCCCCCCTCTCCCCGGAGGGCGAGGGAAAGGACCTCGATCTGATATTATGCTTCTCCCTCTCCCCTTGGGGAGAGGGAAGGGACCCATCGCCGCGAAGCGGCGGTGGGAAGGGAGAGGGGGATTGCTCCGTCTCCTGACGGTCCCGGATTAACCTTCCTGCAATCCATGCACAAAAAATGTGCAGGATTTCTGCGGTTTTCCGCGTCTTGTTGCGCTGCATCCAGAAAGAAAATTTACCTTTCACCGCGATACTGCTCCCGTCACGTCGGTAATGGGGGCGCGTAGTGGGCAGCGTTGTGCAATCGATCGATACGGTGTGGATCCTGATCTGCACCGTTCTTGTGCTGTTGATGCAGGCGGGGTTCGCCTGCTTCGAGTCCGGTCTCGTCCGCGCCAAGAATTCGATCAACGTCGCCGTCAAGAACGTGATGGACTTCTGCGTGGCAGGCGTCGGCTTCTGGCTTGTCGGCTTCGGCATGATGTTCGGACTGAGCGCGGGCGGCTTTCTCGGCATGACCGGCTTTGCCTTCGACGGCGCGCCCGATGGCAGCCCGGCGACGGCCTGGCTCATGGCCTTCTTCTTCTTTCAGCTCGCCTTCTGCTCCACCTCCACCACCATCGTCTCCGGCGCCGTTGCCGAGCGCATGAGCTTTCGCGGCTATGCGATCACGGCGGCCGTGCTCTCCATGCTGATCTATCCGGTCTTCGGCCACTGGGCCTGGGGCGGCGTGCTGGCGGGCGAGGCGCAGGGCTGGCTCGAAAAGCTCGGCTTCATCGACTTTGCGGGCTCGACCGTCGTTCATTCGATCGGCGGCTGGATGGCGCTTGCGGCGGTGCTCGTTCTGGGTCCGCGCATCGGCCGCTTCGGGCCGGATGGCCGGCGCGTCGAGGGCCATGACATGCCGATGGCGACGCTCGGCATGTTCCTGCTCTGGATCGGCTGGTTCGGCTTCAATGGCGGCTCCACGCTCGCGCTCAATACCTCCGTTCCCTTCATCCTCGTCCACACCATGCTTGGCGCTGCCGCGGGCGGGCTTGCGGTCATCGCGATCAGCTGGGTGCGCCACGGCGTGCCGGAAGTACAGCTTGCGCTCAACGGCGTGCTCGCGGGTCTCGTCGCGATCACCGCGAACTGCCATATGGTCACGACATCGAGCGCGCTCCTCATCGGCGCGGGCGGCGGCGTTGTCTGCTATCTCGCAAGCATTCTCCTGCAGCGGCTCCAGATCGACGATGCGGTGGATGCCGTGCCCGTGCATCTCGCGGCCGGCATCTGGGGCACGCTCGCGGTCGCCCTGCTCGGCGAGACATCCTTCTTTCCCGGCGGTCACACGCGGGCCGAGCAGTTCGGCGTGCAGCTTGTGGGCGTCGCTGCGGCGGGCGCCTTCGCCTTCACGGTCGCCTATGCGGTGCTCCGCATCATCGACATTTTCCTGCCGCTGCGCGTCTCGTCCGATGCCGAGCGGATCGGCCTCAATTTCGCGGAGCATGGCGCATCCTCCGCGCTGCTCGATGTGCTGGGCGCGATGGAAGCCCAGGCCGCGCGCGGCGATTTCTCGAAGCCCGTCCCCGTCGAGCCCTTCACGGAGGCAGGCGAAATGGCGCGGCGCTACAATCTCGTGCTCGACAAGTTCAACAGCGAGGTGAGGCGGCGCGAGCAGGTGGCAAACGAATTGCGCGACGCGCGCGACGTTGCCGAAATGGCAAATGCCTCCAAGTCGCAGTTCCTCGCCAATATGAGCCATGAGCTCAGGACGCCGCTCAATGCGATCATCGGCTTTTCCGAAGTAATGAATGGCGAGCTGTTCGGGCCGATAGGCAACGACCGCTACAAGGATTACATGGTGGATATCCACCGCTCCTCCAGCCATCTCCTCAGCCTCATCAACGATATTCTCGATCTCTCCAAGATCGAGGCCGACCGTTACGAGCTTTACGAGGAAGAGCTCGATGTGACGGAGGTGGTCGCAAGCTGCGAACGCATGATGCGGCATCGCTCGGAAGAAGCGGGCGTTGCGCTCACCGTCGCCATCGAGGAGGGGCTCCCCTTCCTCATGGCCGACAAGCGGGCGCTCCGTCAGATCCTGCTCAATCTCGTCTCGAACGCGGTCAAGTTCACGCCGCAGGGCGGCAGCATCAGGCTCGAGAGTTTCATGGAGCCCGATCACCGCATGGCCTTCCGCGTGTCGGATACCGGTATCGGCATGGCGAAGAAGGATATTCCGGTCGCGCTCGAGCCCTTCCGCCAGATCGGCAAGGACAGCAATATCTACACGACGGAGGGAACCGGCCTCGGCCTGCCGCTCACCCGGGCGCTGGCGCGGATGCACGGCGCGACGCTCGTTATCGAGTCCGAGCCCGGCCAGGGCACCATCATCACCATCCGCATGCCGCATGCCCGGGTGCTGAAGCGGGCCGAACGGCTGGCGGGGTGATTCACCTCTTCCAATCGCCGCGGACAACTTTTCAGCGTTCGCCATCTGGACCAACCTCCCTCAAGGGGAGGGTGGACATAAGAGCAAGCGCACACGGCTATCTCCCGAACTTCGCATATTGACGCTTCACAGGCGGCACCTGCCTTTATAGTGTCCATCCGCCTTTCAGCGAGATGGAGTGTTTCCCGATGGCCGATATTGCCGCCCGCCCGCGCCGCAGCGTTCTCTACATGCCGGGCTCGAATGCCCGTGCGCTCGACAAGGCGAAGGAAATTCCGGCCGATGCGCTGATCCTCGACCTTGAAGACGCGGTCGCGCCCGACGCCAAGGAAGAGGCGCGCCAGCAGGTCTGCGCCGCCGTGAAGGGCGGCGGATATGGCAAGCGGGAGATCGTCATCCGCGTGAACGGGCTCGACACGCCCTGGGGCCGCGACGACATCAAGGCGGCGGTGGCCGCCGGTCCGCATGCGATCCTCGTTCCGAAGATCAATTCGGCCTCCGATGTCGAGCGCGCGGAAGAGGCGCTGTCGGATGCCGGCGCCAAGCCCGGCCTCCAGCTCTGGTGCATGATCGAGACGCCGCTGGCCACGCTCAACATCCAGTCGATCGCGCCGAAGGCGCGCGAGCCGGGCAGCCGCAAGTCGGTCTGGGTCATGGGCACGAACGACATTGCAAAGGAGCTTCGCGCCGCGCACACGCCGGACCGCGTGCCCATGCTCGCCTCGCTCGGCCTCGCGCTGATCGCCGCGCGCGCCTATGGCCTCGTCATTCTCGATGGCGTCTATAACGACATCAAGAACGAGGACGGTTTCGCGGCCATTTGCGAGCAGGGCCGCGATATGGGTTTCGACGGCAAGACGCTCATTCATCCGAGCCAGGTCGGCCCCTGCAATGCGATCTTCTCGCCGGACCCCGAAACGGTCGCTTTCGCGCGAAAGACCATCGAGGCCTTCGAACTGCCGGAGAACAAGGGCAAGGGCGTGCTGAAGGTCGACGGCAAGATGGTCGAGATCCTTCACGCGGAAATCGCGAAGCGCACCGTCGCCATCGCCGATGCGATCGCGGAGCTTGAAGCATGACCAAGACGAACGCCGGAAACTTCTTCGAGGATTTCAGGGTCGGGCAGGTGCTGCGCCATGCGACGCCGCGCACGGTGACGGAGGGCGATGTTGCGCTTTATCAGGCGCTGTTCGGCTCGCGCTTCTCGCTGCAATCCTCGGCGGAAGTCGCGCGTGCGGCCGGCTACAAATCCGCGCCCGCCGACGACATGCTCGCCTTCCACATCGTCTTCGGCAAGACGGTGCCCGATATCTCGCTCAATGCGGTGGCCAATCTCGGCTATGCCGATTGCCGGTTCCTGAAGCCCGTCTTTCCGGGGGATACGCTGTCGACGGAATCGAAGGTGATCGGGCTCAAGGAAAACTCGAACGGCGAGACGGGCGTCGTCTATGTCCGCTCGACGGGCCGCAACCAGCAGGGCGACATCGTCATCGACTATGTGCGCTGGGTGATGGTCAGGAAGCGCGACAAGTCGGCAAGGGCGCCGGAGGAAGACGTGCCGCATCTGCCTGCCGCCGTCGGCGCGGAACATCTCGTCGTGCCCGCCGGCACATCCTTCAAGGGCTTCGATACGGTGGCTTCGGGCTCCCCTCATCTCTGGGACGACTATGAAGTGGGCGAGAAGATAGACCATGTGGACGGCATCACAATCGAGGAAGCCGAACACATGATGGCGACGCGGCTCTACCAGAATACCGCGAAAGTCCATTTCAATCAGTATACGGAAGGCAAGGGCCGCTTCGGCCGCCGCCTGATCTATGGCGGCCATGTCATTTCGCTGGCCCGCGCCCTATCTTTCAACGGTCTCGGCAATGCGGTGCTCGTCGCCGCCATCAATGGCGGGCGCCATGTCGCGCCCTGCTTCGGCGGCGACACGGTCTTTGCCTGGTCGGAAGTGCTCGACAAGGCGGAGCTGAAAACCCGCAGCGATCTCGGTGCGCTCCGGCTGCGCACCTTCGCCACGAAAGACAGGCCTTGCGCCGATTTTCCGGGCGTCAAGGACAAGGGATATGAGGAGGGCGTGATTCTGGACCTCGACTACTGGGCACTCATTCCACGCCGGTGATGCGTGGTTTTAATATCTGATTTACAATCAAGGACTAGGCTCCATTCCGGATCGGCTTCCAGCGATAACCGTCATGCTTTCGTCCAGTTCAGTTTCGAATTCCCTCCCGCGCGGCCATGCGTTGCGCTCGCCGGAAAGCATTGCCTTCGAGGAGGCATGGGAGGCAGTCCGTCAGGGCGATGGCGTGCCGCGGCGCGCCGATATCGATCTGCGCCGCTTCGCGTCTTTCGTGCGCTGGTTTGCGATCATCGAGCCGGACCCGAATGAGGTCGCGCTTCCCTTCCGGCTCACGGGTTCGGGCTTCCGCGAGTTCTTCGGCCGCGATCTTACCGGCATCGACTACCTCTCGCTCGCCGACCCGGCGATCCGCGCTTACGCCTATGAATGTGTGATGGCCTGCCTCAGGCATCCTTGCGGCCTCTGGCAGTGCACGCCTGCCACGGCCGAAAATGGCGGCCGCATCGACTATGAATATACGATCCTGCCGATCTCCAAGGCGGGCGGCGCGCCCGACCATATCGGCATTTTCGTCAATTTCGAGGCCAAGCCCACGGACGATTTGCCGGGTGTCCAGCGGATCGAGCATTCGACGGTCTGGCACTGGCTCGATATCGGTGCGGGCGTGCCGCCTGCCAGCATCGGCAACGCGCCGTTCTGATCCCGTTTCGCCGGGAATCGATTTCATCCGCTCCTGCCTGCGTCAGTTGCGAAGCGTTCGCATCTTTGCGCCTGCCCGCTGCCGCAAGGTTTTCCGCAGCTTTTTCGCCTTGTCCGGCCTTGCTTTTTTGCAGGCCAAGGATATTTGCCTTCACTGGCAACGCGGGATAAACAACGGTCTGACTTTCGCGGTTGCGTCCGGGGCCGCAATCCTCTTGTTGCCATAACGGGGTTCTTTCGGATGGATGAACAGCGACTGGCCGTAGCCCGGCCGCTCTCTCCGCACCTGCAGGTCTATCGCTTCACGATCACCATGGCGATGTCGATCATCCATCGCATCACCGGCGTCGGCCTTTACGCCGGCTCGGCGTTCGTTGCCTGGTGGCTGATCGCCGCGGCGACGGGGCCCGAGGCCTATGCGACGTTCCAGGCGGTGGCGGGCCACTGGTTCGGCCAGCTCGTCCTTATCGGCTATACATGGGCGCTGCTCCATCACCTGTTCAGCGGTATCCGTTATTTCTTCTGGGACGAGATCGTGGCGACCTCGCCTGCGAGCGCGAACAAGCTGAGCTGGGCTGCCGCCCTTCTCGGCATCGCCGGCACGGTTGCCGTCTGGGCCGTGATCTTTTCCATGCGGGGGGCGATCTGATGTCAGCTTCGAAGAACGACATGCGCACACCTTTCGGCCGCGTGCTGGGCCGGGGCTCCGCGAAATCGGGCACGGGCGATCATATCCGCCAACGCGTCACCGCACTCGCAATGGTGCCGCTCTTTCTCTTCTTCGTGGGCTTCGTTGTCGCGCTCACCGGCGCCGATTACGAGTCGGCGCGCGGCTGGCTCGGCAACCCGCTTGTCGCCATCGCCGCGCTCGGCCTCATCGGCGCCGCGATCGTGCATATGCGTATCGGCATGCAGATCGTGATTGAAGACTATGTGACGGGCGAGCGCCTGCGTGCGCTGTCGCTCATCGCCAATACCTTCTTCGCCTATGCCGCCGGTATCGCCTGCGTCTATGCCGTGGCGAAAATCGGCTTCAGCGCCTGACCTTTCCTCTATCGTCGAGACCATGCTCATGACGGCTGCATACGAGTTCCACGATCATACATTCGACGTCGTTGTCGTCGGCGCGGGCGGCGCGGGTCTTCGCGCGACGCTCGGCTGCGTCGAGAAGGGCCTGCGCACGGCGAACATCACCAAGGTGTTCCCGACACGCAGCCACACCGTCGCGGCGCAGGGCGGCATCTCCGCCTCGCTCGGCAATCTGGGGCCGGACGACTGGCGCTGGCACATGTATGACACGGTGAAGGGCTCGGACTGGCTCGGCGACCAGGATGCGATCGAATATCTCTGCCGCCAGGCGCCCGAAGCCGTCTATGAGCTCGAGCATTTCGGCGTGCCCTTCTCGCGCACGGAAGAAGGCAAGATCTATCAGCGCCCCTTCGGCGGCATGACCACGAATTTCGGCGAAGGCATCGCGCAGCGCACATGCGCCGCCGCCGACCGCACGGGCCATGCGATCCTGCATACGCTTTACGGCCAGTCGGTCCGCCACAAGGCCGAGTTCTATATCGTATATTTCGCCATCGACCTCATCATGGATGCGGAAGGCGCCTGCCGCGGCGTGGTCGCGCTCGACATGGCGACGGGCGAAATCCACCGCTTCCGTGCCTCGCTCGTCATTCTGGCGACGGGCGGTTATGGCCGCGCCTATTTCTCGGCGACGTCGGCCCACACCTGCACGGGCGACGGCAATGCCATGGTGCTGCGCGCCGGCCTGCCGTTGCAGGACATGGAATTCGTGCAGTTCCATCCGACCGGCATCTATGGCGCGGGCTGCCTCATCACCGAGGGCGCGCGCGGCGAAGGCGGCTATCTCACGAACTCCGAAGGCGAACGTTTCATGGAGCGTTATGCGCCGTCCGCGAAGGACCTTGCCTCGCGCGACGTCGTCTCGCGCTCGATGACGGTCGAAATCCGCGAAGGACGCGGTGTCGGCGAGCACAAGGATCACATCCATCTGCATCTCGACCATCTCGACCCGGCGATCCTTGCCGAGCGCCTGCCCGGCATTTCGGAGAGCGCGCGCATCTTCGCGGGCGTCGATGTCACGAAGGAGCCGATCCCGGTTCTTCCGACGGTCCATTACAACATGGGCGGCATTCCGACGAACTTCCACGGCGAAGTGCTGACGCTGAAGAACGGCAATCCGGATACGGTTGTGCCGGGCCTGATGGCGATCGGCGAGGCGGCCTGCGTCTCGGTGCATGGCGCAAACCGCCTCGGCTCCAACTCGCTGATCGACCTTGTCGTGTTCGGCCGTGCCGCGGGGCTCCGCGCCGCCGAGCTTGTCGAGCCCGGCCAGCGCCAGCCGGAACTCCAGAAGGGTTCGGGCGAACTCGCCATCGAGCGCCTCGACCGTTTCCGCAATGCCAAGGGCTCGACGCCGACGGCGGAACTGCGCCTCACCATGCAGCGCGCCATGCAGGAAGATGTCGCCGTGTTCCGCACCGGCGAGACGCTCGAATCGGGCCGCAAGCGCGTTGCCGATGTCGTTGCCGGCATCCCGGATATCCGCGTCACCGACCGCTCGCTGATCTGGAATTCCGATCTCATCGAGACGCTCGAATTCGACAATCTCATCGTGCAGGCGGTGGCTACCGTCGAAGGGGCGGTCAACCGTCAGGAAAGCCGCGGCGCTCATGCGCGCGAGGATTTCCCGGAGCGCGACGATGCAAACTGGATGAAGCACACGCTGTGCTGGGTGGACGAGAACGGCAAACCCGCCATCGACTACCGTCCGGTGCATGCCTACACGCTCTCCAACGATATCGAATACATCAAGCCAAAGGCGCGCGTTTACTGAGCCGCGCGGGGGTCTAGATCATGGTCCAGTTCCGACTGCCGAAGAATTCCACGATGAGCGAGGGCAAGACCTTCAAGGCCGAGCCCGGCGCGAAGAACGTCAAGCGCTTCCGCGTCTATCGCTGGTCGCCCGATGACGGGAAGAACCCGACCATCGACACCTACGAAGTCGATCTCGACAAGTGCGGGCCGATGGTTCTCGACGCGCTCATCAAGATCAAGAACGAGATCGACCAGACGCTCACCTTCCGCCGCTCCTGCCGCGAAGGCATTTGCGGGTCCTGCGCCATGAATATCGACGGCGCGAACACGCTGGCCTGCACCAAGGGCATCGACGAGGTGAAGGGCGATGTGAAGATCTATCCGCTGCCGCATATGCCGGTGATCAAGGACCTCGTGCCCGACCTCACCAATTTCTATGCGCAGCACGCCTTCATCGAGCCCTATCTGCAGACGAAGTCGCCCTCGCCGGAAAAGGAATGGCGCCAGTCCCATGAAGACCGTGAAAAGCTCGACGGTCTTTACGAGTGCATTCTCTGCGCCTGCTGCTCCACGTCCTGCCCCTCCTATTGGTGGAACGGCGACCGCTATCTCGGCCCCGCCGCGCTTCTCCAGGCCTATCGCTGGCTGATCGACAGCCGCGACGAGGCAACGGGCGAGCGGCTCGACGCGCTGGAAGACCCCTTCCGCCTCTATCGCTGCCACACCATCATGAATTGCGCGAAAACCTGCCCCAAGGGTCTGAACCCCGCCAAGGCCATCGCGGAAATCAAGAAGATGATGGTGGAGCGGCAGGCGTAAGCGCCGTCATCTCCGCATGTTTCAAAGGCCGCCTCCGGGCGGCCTTTTTTGTGGCGCTGTGCGAGGCGCCCCCTCACCCTTCCGCCGTCTGTGACGGCTCCCTCCCTCTCCCCTTGGGGAGAGGGAGACTCAGCGTTCGCCTCAACTTTCCCTCTCCCCGTGGGGGAGAGGGAAGGGGCCCGCCGAAGGTGGGAAGGGTGAGGGGGCAGCCTCTCGTTGGCCACTGCGCTCACATAAAACCCGACACCTCAAAAACCGGGGATAAGTTTTTTCGCTATTTCCGCATGCGGAATATTTGCGTCCGCCCTTGATAAGCGTGACGCTCGTTCCCACCTGTAATCCCATCTCCGGAACTGTGTCTGAAAAGCGGGGTGAGCGGTGCTCACTCCGGCACATATTCCGCGTCCGGCTTCTGCCGCTCATATGCAAAGAGGAGCGCCATTTTGAGGTTTGCAAAACTATCCACCACGCAATCGCTGTTGCGCACCGTCATGCCGAATTGGGCGAGCTTCACGCCCTCGCTTTCGGCGAGCGACACGAAATCGGGGCAGACCATGCCCCAGCGCTTCCACGACGCGCCATCGCGCTCCATCAGCGCATAGAGATTGCCTTCGGTCTGGTCTTCCTCGCGGATCATCACCGCAAAGAGGTTCGGGCCGACTTCCTTCATCAGCCCGCCGAACACCTTGTTCTCCTCGCCGGAGCGCATCATGTAGCGGCCATTCCCGATGGTGACGATGGCCCGTTCCGGCGTCTCGTCCGCCCGCGCGCCCGTTTCGTCGAGCATGTGGACGGTGAAGCGCGATCCATCCGCTACCGGATAATCGGCCTCTGCCGGCGCAATCAGATCGCCATCCGAAACGAGGCATCCGGCGAGAAGGAGAGGCGCAAACAGCGCGGCAAGGCGGCGGATCATGGAAGGTTCCCTCGTGGTTAGGGGCGAGTATAGGAGAATTTCGTCCGGGCATCTCGCGCGGTTCGAGGCCGCGCCCCTCACCCTTCCGCGGGCTCATGCCCGCTCCCTCCCTCTCCCCGGAGGGGAGAGGGAAAGGAAGGTCGCTCAATTTCCCTCGCCCCCGTCAGGGGAAGAGGGAAGGGGCCCACCGCCGCGAAGCGGTGGTGGGAAGGGTGAGGGGAGCAGCCTCGCGTTGGCCACTGCGGGCGACAAAACAGAAAACCCGGCCGTCGGGGGGACGGGCCGGGTTCCTGTTGAGGCGAAGGATATGCCGGGGCGAATAACGCAGCCGGGGCCTTGCCCTTGAAGTCACGCCGCAAATGAGGTTCAGAAGCGCGGCATGGGAGAAGCCTAAGGGTAAATCCCTGAACGCCCGGTGAACGCACGGAAACATTCCGCATCCGGATGGTTTTACTTCGGATTTACCATGATTTCCCGGATCGCGATTTCGGGTTCGGCTTCGGCGAGCCGCCGCGCCGCTTCCATGAATTCGTGGCAGTAGGCTTGAGCGAAATGGAAATCGACCGCGGCCCTGGCCCGCCACTCCTCGTAGAAGAAGAAACGGCCGGGCTCCATCCGGTCTTCGTAGTAGCTGTAGGAGATGTTGCCCGCCTCGGCGCGCGAAAGCCGCACCTGGCGCTCGGCCACCTTCTCGAATGCCGTGCGGTTCGCCTCGGCCACGCGCGCCGCGCCTGTAATCACGATCATGGGCTCCCCCTTTTCCGGGGCCCGAGCATAACGCGAATGGCGGCGAAATTTTCGGCCCGTGCCGCCCAAGGGGGAGGAGGGCGGCACGGGCCGGAGCGCCATCCCGGGGAGGGGCGGGCGCATGAGGGGCCGTGAAGGCGGGGCTCGAGGGGGGGATCGCCGCCGCCTCACCCTCTAACGGGGCGTGCAGAAAATTCCGTCGCCCGGTTGGCTGCCCACTTGACGGGAGAGTATATTTCGATAATTATCGAAATATGGAAATGGAAACGGCCATCACTGCCCTCTCGGCCCTCGCGCAGGAAACGCGGCTTGCGATCTATCGCGCGCTTGTCCGCGCCCATTCGCCCGTCGAGGCGGAAGGGGGGCTCGCCGCCGGCGAGATTGCCGAGGCGCTTGGCGTTGCGCCGGCCACGCTGTCCTTCCACCTGAAGGAGCTCACCCATGCGGGGCTGATCGTGCAGCGCCGTGAGGGCCGCTCCCTCATCTACAAGGCGGACCTTTCGGCCATGCTCGGCCTCACCGCCTATCTGCTCGACGATTGCTGCCAGGGCGCCTGCGGGACCTTGTCCCCCTGCGCGCCGGGCGCCGAACCAACCCGCGAAAAGGAGTGCACGTCATGAAGCGTCTGCATGTGAGTTTCGGTACGAAAGACCTCGAAAAGTCGGTCCTGTTCTATTCGACGCTGTTCGGCGCCGAGCCTTCCGTCCGCCGCCCCGGCTATGCGAAATGGATGCTCGACGACCCGCGCGTCAATTTCGTCGTGGAATCGCTCTCGGGCGAAATCGGTTTCTCCCATGCCGGCATCCAGGTGGATGAACAGGCGGAGCTTGAGCCGATCTTCGACCGGCTGAAGCAGGCGGAAGCCCCCTATCTGCCGGAAGGCGTCACGACCTGCTGCTATCACAAGTCGGAAAAGAGCTGGACGGCGGACCCCGATGGCGTGCGCTGGGAAGCCTTCTTCACCATGCACCAGATGGAAGAATTCGGTTCGGGGCCGGAACTCGAAAAGCTCGACCTCGCGGCGGAAGACGCCTCGGCCTGCGGCTGCTCGGCGCCCCAAGCGGAGGCGGCGAAGCCCGTCTCCGCCTGCTGCTGACCCAAACATACGGAGCAAAGCCGATGAGCGGCGACAAGACCTATAACGTGCTCTTCCTCTGCACGGGAAATTCCGCGCGCAGCATTCTCGCCGAAGCCTATCTGAACTCGCTGCCCGGCAATCGCTTCAAGGCTTTCAGCGCCGGCAGCCATCCGGGCGGCAAGGTGAACCCCATCGCGCTCGACGTGCTGCGCAATGCGCGTGTCTCCGTCGAGGGCTTGCGTTCGAAAAGCTGGGACGAGTTCGCCGTTCCCGGCGCGCCGCAGATGGATTTCGTCTTCACCGTTTGCGACAACGCGGCCGGAGAAGTCTGTCCGATCTGGCCGGGCCAGCCCATGTCGGCCCATTGGCCGTTCGCCGACCCGGCAGCCTTCGAAGGAAGCGATGCCGAAAAGCATGCCTTCTTCCTCGATGTCTTCCGCCAGATCCGCGCGCGTATCGACATCTTCACCAATCTGCCGCTGGCCAAGCTCGACAATCTGTCGCTGAAAAAGCGTCTCGACGATCTCGGCCGCGATCCGGCGAAGGCAGTCTGATGAAGGAAGATGCAGCGCCCAGCCGCCTCGGCTTCCTCGACCGCTGGCTCACCCTCTGGCTGATCGCCGCCATGGCGCTCGGCACCGCGCTCGGCAGTTTCGCCGATGGCGTACCGGAGCTTCTTGACGGACTTTCCATCGGCAGCACCAATCTGCCGATTGCGGCGGGCTTGCTGCTGATGATGTATCCGCCGCTCGCACGGGTGCACTACGAGGAGCTGCCGCGCATTTTCGAGGACCGGAAGGTGCTCGCGCTGTCGCTCGTACAGAACTGGTTCATCGGCCCGGTTCTCATGTTCGCGCTCGCCATCATCTTCCTGCGCGACGAGCCGGCCTACATGACCGGCCTCATTCTCATCGGCCTTGCGCGCTGCATCGCCATGGTCATCGTCTGGAACCAGCTTGCGCGCGGCAGCAATGAATATGTCGCAGCCCTTGTCGCGTTCAACAGCCTCTTCCAGCTCGTCTTCTTCAGCGTCTATGCATGGGTCTTCCTCGCCGTGCTGCCACCTCTCTTCGGTGTCGAGGGGCAAGTGCTCACCGTCGGCTTCTGGACCATCGCAGGCGCCGTCCTTCTCTATCTCGGCGTGCCCTTTGCCGCCGGCTACCTCACGCGGCGCTGGCTCCGTCCGCGTATCGGCGCAGAGGCTTACGACAACGGATTTGTGCCGCGCATTGCGCCGCTGACGCTTGCCGCCCTTCTCTTCACGATCTT
>JAJLKS010000527.1:0-5506 GCA_033838765.1 Alphaproteobacteria bacterium | reverse complement strand
GTCTGTGCGGGTTCGCTGCCACCGGCAGTCAGCGGCGCCGACAGGCAATGGCCGACAAGATAAAGGCGGCCAGAGGCTGCGAAGGGCACTTTCAGGAATACGGGCTTGCGGCCGAAAAAGGCCTTCCGCGTGACGAAAAGCCAGCGGCGCTGAACGGCCCCCGGATCATTGTTGGCGAAGGCGCCGCCTTCTTCCGCGAATTCCGAGAGGAGCTTTCCCGTCCGCTCCTCCCCGAGCAGTTCGACGAGCTTGGTGCCGAACAGGCGGACGCGGAAGTCCTCGCCCCCGCCGACGGCCTCGGCAATGATCATGCTGGGCAGGAGGCGGGCAATTTCGGATGGTTTGATGTCGGCGCGATCCGGCATTTCCCGGTCGCCGCGGATGCGCTCGAGATAGGCATGAAGTTCGATCACCGAGGGGTGTTCGGGTACCTCGATGATCTGCGGTTCGTCGGTGATCTTCTTCGCGCGCTCGCCAGTCGCGAAACTGCCAGCCGTCATTCCTCCACCCTCAAGCGTTCTTGCGCCGCCGTCGCAGAACTCTCGCATGGAGGAAGTTAACAAAAGTGACCGGAAAATCGTTTCTGATGCGGAATTGACGCCGCGTTACCGGGTGGGAACGGGCTTTTCGCCCCGGTAATCGTAAAAGCCGCGCTGTGTCTTGCGGCCAAGCCAGCCTGCTTCGACATATTTCACGAGAAGCGGGCAGGGGCGATATTTAGAGTCCGCCAGTCCGTCATAAAGGACCTGCATGATGGACAGGCAGGTATCGAGGCCGATGAAGTCTGCGAGCTGGAGCGGCCCCATAGGATGGTTTGCGCCGAGTTTCATGGCCTTGTCGATGCTCTCGACAGAGCCCACACCCTCATAAAGCGTGTAGACCGCCTCGTTGATCATCGGCAGCAGGATGCGATTCACGATGAAGGCCGGATAGTCCTCGGCATGGGCGATCTTCTTGCCGAGCGAATCCGCGAAATCGCGCATGGCTTCGAAGGTTTCGTCGTCGGTGGCGATGCCGCGCACCAGTTCCACGAGTTCCATCACAGGCACGGGGTTCATGAAGTGGACGCCCATGAAGCGCTCGGGCCGGTCGGTCGAGGCGGCGAGACGTGTGATCGAGATGGAGGATGTGTTCGTGGCAAGCAGCGCGTCCTCGCGCAGATGCGGGCAGAGGTCGGCGAAGATCTTGCGCTTGACGTCCTCGTTCTCGACCGCGGATTCGATCACAAGATCCGCATCCTCGAAGGTTTCCATGGTTTGAGCGGCGGACAGGCGGCCAAGGGCCGCGTCGCGCTGCTCGACCGTAATGCGGCCGCTCGCGACCTGGCGGGCCATGTTGCCGTCGATGGTGGCGAGGCCCGCCTGAATGCGGTCAGGGGATATGTCGTGGAGCCCGACCTCATAGCCTGCCAGCGCGCAAACATGCGCGATACCGTTGCCCATCTGTCCGGCGCCGATGACGCCTACCTTGCGAAACTTCATTACTCGAAACCTGTGGCTAGCTTGTGGGATGAGGTTTTGCCTCGATCCGGGACATATCCCTGCAATTTTGCCAAGAATGGCGCGGAAGCCCGTCAGCGTAAAGAAAAAGCGCCGCCGGGAGGCCCGGCAGCGCTTCGATTTTCGCCCTGAGTGGTGGCTTACGTCAGAGACCGGCCTTGCCGAGCTCTTCCTCGAGTTCCGGCACTGCCTTGAAGAGGTCCGCCACGAGGCCGTAATCGGCGACCTGGAAGATCGGCGCCTCTTCGTCCTTGTTGATGGCGACGATGACCTTGGAGTCCTTCATGCCCGCGAGGTGCTGGATCGCGCCGGAAATGCCGACGGCGATGTAAAGCTCGGGAGCGACGACCTTGCCGGTCTGGCCGACCTGATAGTCGTTCGGCACGAAGCCCGCATCGACTGCGGCGCGCGAGGCGCCGACGGCGGCACCAAGCTTGTCGGCGATCTTTTCGAGCATGGCGAAGTTCTCGCCGTTCTGCATGCCGCGGCCGCCGGAGACGATGATCTTGGCAGAAGTCAGTTCCGGACGGTCCGACTTCGTGAGTTCCTCGCCCACGAATTCCGACAGGCCGGGATTGTCGGCTGCGCCGATCTTCTCGATCGAGGCCGAGCCGCCCTGGCCCGCCGCCGGGAAGGCGGTGGTGCGGACGGTGATGACCTTTTTCGCATCGGTCGACTTCACGGTTTGAATCGCGTTGCCGGCATAGATCGGGCGCTCGAAAGTATCGGCACCCTGCACGGCCGTGATTTCCGAAATCTGCGCGACGTCGAGAAGGGCGGCCACGCGCGGCATGAAGTTCTTGCCGACGGTGGTGGCGGCCGTGACGATCGCGTCATAGCTGCCCGCGAGGCTCACGACGAGTGCGGCGAGCGGCTCGGCGACGGGATGCGCATAGAGCGCGTCATCGGCGACGATCACCTTCTTCACGCCGTCGAGCTTCGCAGCCGCCTCTGCCACTGCGTCGCAGCCCTGGCCGGCGACGAGCACGACGACATCGCCGCCGAGTTTTGCGGCGGCCGTGACGGTCTTCGCGGTCGCGTCGTTCAGCGCCTTGTTGTTGTGGTCTGCAATAACAAGCGTCGTCATCCGATCACTCCCGCTTCCTTGAGCTTCGATACGAGTTCTGCAGCCGATTCAACCTTTACACCGGCGGAACGCTGCGGCGGCTCGCTGACTTTCACGACTTCGAGGTGGGTCTTCACCTCGACGCCGAAGTCGCCCGGCGCCTTTTCGTCGATCGGCTTCTTCTTCGCCTTCATGATGTTCGGCAGCGAGGCGTAGCGCGGCTCGTTGAGACGAAGGTCGGTGGTGATCACCGCCGGCATCTTGAGCTTCAGCGTCTGCAGGCCGCCATCGACTTCGCGGGTCAGGTTCAGCGTGCCGCCGTCAACCTCGACCTTGGAGGCGAAGGTGCCCTGCGCCCAGCCGAGCAGCGCGGAAAGCATCTGGCCGGTCTGGTTGCAATCGTCGTCGATCGCCTGCTTGCCGAGAATGATGAGGTCCGGCTTCTCCGCATCGGCAACACCCTTGAGGATCTTGGCGACGTTGATCGGTTCGACCGTGTCGTCCGTCTTCACCAGGATGCCCCGGTCGGCGCCCATGGCGAGCGCGGTGCGGATGGTTTCGGTGGCTTGCTGCACGCCGATGGAAACGGCGATGACTTCCGTCGCCTTGCCCGCTTCCTTGAGGCGCACCGCTTCTTCAACGGCGATCTCGTCGAACGGGTTCATCGACATTTTCACATTGGCGAGATCGACGCCGCTGCCATCCGATTTCACACGGATTTTCACGTTGTAGTCGACCACTCGCTTGATCGGTACGAGGACTTTCATCGAGGCGGACTCCCTGCGCGTTGCCTTGGCGGCGAGAACTCAAGGGGCGGACCCCCGGGGCCTCTCGGAAACCTTGGCGCCGGTCTTGGTGTAGATCTGGACGGCGGCCTGCTGCCGTGAAAACGGCTGTTTTCTGAGGAAAACGAGGCCAAAACCGCCCGCTGCCACTTAGCTGCTGTTGCGGTGCGGGAACCTAGTGGCAGACCCCCTCCCTGTCAACGAATGGGATTCGGGCGAATTGCCGCCTCAGCGGGTGGCGCCGGGCACCCATTTCACGTCGCCGGGGCCCTTTCCGTCCTCGCCGAGATTGGCATGACGGGCCGCGACGAAAAGGAAATCCGAAAGCCGGTTCAGATAGCGAAGCACGGCCTCGTTCACCATCTCATGCGGGTCTTCCATGAGCGCCGTCACGAGGCGTTCCGCCCGCCGGCAGGTGGTGCGGGCGAGATGGAGATGGGCGGCGGCAGGGGTGCCGCCCGGCAGGATGAAGGAATTAAGCGGCGCGAGCGCCTCGTTCATCTCGTCGATTTCCGCCTCGAGCCGCGCGACCTGGCTGTCCAGAATCCGCAAGGGTTCGTAGCCGAGCGTTTCATCCTTTGCCGGTGTTGCAAGGTCGGCCCCGAGGTCGAAAAGCTCGTTCTGGATACGGGAGAGCATCTGGTCAAGCTTCGGCAAGGCGGCGGTGTGCAGCCGCGCGATGCCGATGACCGAGTTCGTCTCGTCCACCGTGCCGTAGCTCTCGATCCTG
This sequence comes from Alphaproteobacteria bacterium, assembly GCA_033838765.1. Taxonomy (GTDB): domain Bacteria; phylum Pseudomonadota; class Alphaproteobacteria; order Parvibaculales; family Parvibaculaceae; genus Parvibaculum. Next base: position 1,426 of record JAJLKS010000527.1, on the reverse strand, counting down.
AGTGCGTGTTTGGGGACGCGCTCGCCCGTCGCAAGGGCGGTCGTGCCCTTGTCGCCGCTCCTTGTGTAAATCTTGTTGAGCGTGACCATTTTCGGCGGATCAGACCTTCGCAAAGGGAAGCATGCGCTTCAGTACATTGTCCTTGAGGATCAGATGGTGATAGAGCGCCGCCAGAATATGGACGGCGACGAGTGCCGTCAGAATCCATGCATTGATGCCATGAAGCGTGTGGCCGATGGCATTGATTGTGTCGTTCTGCACGATCTTGAGCGGTATGACGCCGAAAGCGACGGGTTCGCGCTTCGAGAACATGACCATCATCAGGCCGAAGACGGGCTGAAGCGTGATGCTGGCATAGAGGCTGTGATGCACTGCCTTCGCGGCGATTTCCTGCCAGCGGGGCATGTCGGGATAGGCCGGGCGCGGCGTGCTGCCGCGGGTCGCGAGCCAGATCACCATCAATGTGAGAATGATGATGCCGATGCCGAAATGGACGGTCGCCGTCTCGCGCGTCATGTTGAAGCCGCCATAGATCATCAGCAGCACCAGTACGGCGATTGCCCAGTGCAGGCTCTTCACCCGCGTTGCGAAGCTCGAATTGACGGATGCTGTCTCGCTCATGGCTTGGGACCTCCCCTGGCTGGCCGCGTCGGGCAAGGTTCGCCCTTTGCGGGCGCCGGATCAAGCCTTTCAGGCTTTCTTCCATCCCTTGCGCCAATTGGCGACAGCCTCGCCGATTTCATGCGGGCTGTCTTCCTGGAGGAAGTGATTGCCCTTGACGGTTATCTCGGTCTGATTTTTCCAGCTGCGGCAGAATTCGCGCTGTGCACCGATCAGGATGGCGCCGGGGTCCGCGTTGACAAAGAGCTTGGGCAGGCCGTTCTGTGCCATCCAGTGCGCGTAGTCGCCGACGATTTCCACGACATCCGCCGGTTCGCCGCCAAGCGGTATCTGACGAGGCCAGGTGAGCGTCGGCCTGCGGCTTTCTCCTTCCTCGGCGAAGGGGCGGCGATAGACGGCCATTTCCGCGTCGGTGAGTTTCCTCAGGATCGACCCCGGAAGCACCGCCTCAATGAAGAGGTTCTCCTTCAGGATCATTTCCTCGCCGGCGTCCGACCGGAAGCCCTCGAAGATGCGGCGTGCGTCGCGGTTCCACTCGTCCCATTCGAGCGGGCGCACGATGCCTTCCATATAGGCGATGCCTTCGACCGCGCCGCGGTGGCGGTTTGCCCAGTCGAAGCCGAGCGCCGAGCCCCAGTCATGAATGACGAGGGTGACTTTTTCCGTCACGCCGAGTGCATCGAGAAAGGCATCGAGGAAGCGGCGGTGCTCCCGGAAGGTATAGCGTTCGGGACCCGAGGGCTCGAGCTTCTCGCTGTCGCCCATGCCGATGAGGTCTGGGGCGATGCAGCGGCCCTGATCTGCC
>JAJLKS010000526.1:0-2989 GCA_033838765.1 Alphaproteobacteria bacterium | reverse complement strand
CCAGAGCAATTAGGAGTCTCCGAAAAATTTGTTTTCGCTATCGGAAATCTGGTCATGGCGTGGGCAAACTGCGAAAGCTTGTTCAGCGCCATATTGGAACTTCTTGTAAGCAAGCCGGGCAACAACGATGCCGCGGTGATTTGGCTCTCTAACGTAAACACCAGGGCCCGACTCGATCTTATTCTTAATTTGGCTAAAGCTAGAGGTCTTTCACAAAAGACATACCAAAGCATTTCACAGGCTCATTCACGGTTCAAATCCATTACATCTTCAAGAAATTTCTATTGCCACGGTTACTACGGAACCGAGAATGGCGAGCTATGCGATGTAGATGGATATAGGATTGATCCCTCCAAGCCATTCCCTGTCATTCAGGAAACAAGGGCAATCGACAAAGCACTGTTGAATGAGGTCGTACACACTATTATGCGGACGCTCGCCTTGTCCGATGAGCTGGGTACTTTATGCCACAAGCTAAGAGACGAGCTGAAAGCGCCGCACGTAGAGCTGCCTCCACTGCCTCCTGAACCGAAAAAGAAGAGAGAGTCCCGTCAGCCTCCCTCAAAGGAGAAACGGCGCAAAGACCCGCCTCAATCATCTCCGGCGTGATTTCGATTTCCGCTGATTCGGGTTTCTGGTACGTCATCTATACTAGTCCCCCCTGAGGGAGGGTAGGCCACAAACGAATTCATCAAGCTTTCCAATGCGGGTCATTGAAACTACGCTGCTCTCATGACCGATCCGCACACGAAGCATCTCCGGCGTAACATGACGGATGCCGAGCGCCGCTTGTGGAGCCGCCTGCGGAACAAAGCGCTTGGCTACGAATTCAGGCGGCAACACCGGCTCGGCTCGTACATCGTGGATTTTGTCTGCCTTGAGCGCCGACTGGTCGTGGAGGCAGATGGTGCTCAGCACAATCTCGAACCGGGTATCGCCCGGGACGCACGTCGCACGGCATGGCTTGAGTCCCGCGCTTATCGTGTGCTTCGGTTCTGGAACAATGAATTACTTCTTGCGACCGATGATGTGGTGAACACGATCTGGCATGCGCTGCGCGAAGAACGCGAAGGTCTCCCGCCATTACGCTAACTCTCGCTCCTACGCCAGCCATCTGGCCCACCCTCCCCTTGAGGGAGGGTCAAAATTTGCCCAGCAAATTTTGGGGAGGGGTAAGCGGTGAAAACGCGGCGCATCCGATTGTCGAAGGCAGACTCCCCTCCCCGAAAAATCCTGCGCTGCGCTTGAATTTTCCGACCCTCCCTCGAGGGGAGGGTGGACCACAAGAGAGGCTTTTTGAAATACCAGATCAGAAAAAAGGCGGGCCCTGAAGCCCGCCTTTTCCGTATTCAATGCAGTGCGTAATGCCTACACCGGCTCCCAGGTGAACACCGAGCCCGTATTGCCGAGATCGGTATAGCCGCCTTCCATCGCCGGGAAGGCATGGGAGAGGATCGTCTCCGGCGTCCAGCCGTCGATCCGCGCGACGGACTTCACGGGCCGGGGCTGCGAGAAGAGCACGAGCTCATTGCCGCGCACCGCGAAAATCTGCCCGTTCGCCGTGCAGCCGGGCGAGGCAAGCGCGACCGCGAAATTGCCCACCTGCTCGGCCCGCATCGCATTCTTCATGCGCTCGACGCGCTTCGCCGACGCTTCGTCCTTCACCGGAATGGTCGCGATCATGCGTGTCCAGGCGAAAGGCGCGATGATGTTGGAGCGCACATTCTTCGCCGCTCCTTCCATCGCGATGATGCGCGAGAGGCCGGCAATGCCCATCTTCGCAGCCGCATAGTTCGCCTGGCCGATATTGCCGATGAGTCCGCTCGTCGAGGTGAAGAGAACGAAGTTCCCTTCTTCCTTTTCGCGGAAATGATTGATCGCCGCACGGGTGATGTTGTAGCTGCCCTTGAGGTGCACTTCGAGAACGGCGTCCCAGTCCTCATCCGGCATCTTGTGGAACATGCCGTCGCGGAGAATCCCCGCCGGGCTGATGATCGAGTGCAGCGCGCCATAGGTGTCGAGCGCCTGCGCGATCATGTTCTCCGCGCCGGATTTGAGCGACACGCTGTCCGAATTGGCGACCGCTTCGCCGCCCGCCGCCTTGATCTCGTTCACGGTCTTCTGCGCCGCGCTCGCGTCGCCCGCATCGCCGCCCTTCACGCTGCCGCCGAGATCGTTCACCACGACCTTCGCGCCCTCGCGCGCCGCGATCAGCGCGCATTCCTTGCCGATGCCGCCCGCCGCGCCCGTGACGAGCACCACCTTGCCTTCCAGAATTCCCATGACGTGTCCCTCTCGGTCCGTTTGTCCTTGTTGCCGGGCAAGCTATCCAACGCCAAGACACCATTCCAGCCTTTTTAGCCCTGCCGCAGCGGCGGGCCGCGCCGCCAAAGCCGCTTTACGGGAAACCCGGCCCGTGCTATCCGCCTTGACCGTCCGGGGTCTCACGCCCCGGCCCGAAAGGACCGCATCATGGCGCTGAGGCTCGCAGAGCAGCGACGACGAGAGAGGGAAGGGGCGCATCGCCGCCCCCGCCGCCTTTCCGCGCGCGTCCTTCCGGTCCTCCTGTCCGCCTGAGCGGCGGCCCGGCCCGCGAGGGGTGAGCGCATCGATCTCCATGACCCTTCGCCGAACCCCGTGAGACAGACCCCATGTTCGAGATAGAAGCCGAGCGGCCGGAACACCGGCCTGCCATTGAAGCCCTGCTGGACCTTTCCTTCGGCCCCGGCCGCTATGCCAAGGCCGCTCAGCGTCTGCGCGAGGGCAATCATCCCGTGCCCGAGCTCTGCTATGTCGCCTTTGCGGGCGAGGGAGCGGAGCGGCGCATGGTCGGCAGTTTGAGCTTCTGGCCGGTCGTCATCGGCGGCGTGCCGGGCCTCATGCTCGGGCCGCTCGCGGTCGATCCCGTGCTGCGCGGCAAGGGCTGCGGCATCAAGCTGATGGAGAAGGGCCTCGCCGATGCGAAGAAGCTCGGCTACCGGCTGGTGAT
>JAJLKS010000525.1:0-3718 GCA_033838765.1 Alphaproteobacteria bacterium | reverse complement strand
GCCCCCGCTCGTCTGCATGATCCTGTCCTTGAGCACAGGCAGCACGGTTTGCAATTCGAGTTTGCCCGGCGCAAGGGCGAGGTTCCCGCTCACGCTGACATCCGCCTCGCCTCTGGCGAAGTCGAACCGGCCGTCGATATTGGCGAGGCGAGCACCTCGAATAGCCGGAACGGCGCTGCGCGCGACGAACGTCGCCTCGACACGACGCTTCGACATCGTGACCGGGCCTTCGATCGTCACCGGCGCGAAGCGCGCGGGGCGCGACATATCCTCGACGCGGACCCCGTCAAGGTCGAGACGAAGAGGCACAGCACTACCGCCCGTTTCCACCGCAAAACGCACACGGCCGCTCATGCGCCCGTCGCCCGCCGCAGTTTGCCGCAAGGCGAGATTTTGCATATCGGCTTCGCCACTCGCCAAAATCGCCGTGCCGTCGAAACGGGCTTCACCACGATAGGAGACGGTTCCTGTGAGATCGATATAGTAGGGCGCAAGTGCCGGCGCGAGAGACGCAACCGTCGTCCCGTCCCTCTCGAGGGACAATGACCCCTCGCCGCGCAGGAAACCCTGGCGCGCCGCGACGTCGTAATTGCCCTCGATACCTATCAAAGGCACACCTGCGAGGGCCCCATCGGCGGTGGAAATCCGGCCCTCAACGTCGATGACATCGGGCGAAACGCGCGCCTTGCCCGCAGCATGGAGCGACGCAATGCGGGGGGCATCATTCACCTCACGAATGAGGACACCTTGCGTCACCACTTCAAAGGCATCGCCGTCTGGCAGAATGGAAAGAGGGCCTTCCACCGCAACAACCCCGCGCGGCGTATCGAGCACGATGTTCGCGCTCGCGATCTGGACTGGCGGCACCTGCATGGGGCCGCCAGCGCTCTCCCCCTTAAGCAGGGGATCGAGCGCACCGAGCGATAGCCCCTCCTCCGAAAATGCGACACGACCTCTCGCCTCGCCGACCTCTATGGCACGAACGCGCCCCGACATGAGTTCGCCGAGGGAATAGGAGACCGAAAGACTGTCAACCTCGACATCGGGCGCGTCGGGCGCGCCTATCACGAGGCCGGAGAGCGTAATACTCCGCAGCCCGATAAACGAAACTGTGAAGGACACAGGCGCAATCCCGCGTTCGGCAAGCGCCTGACCAATCATCTGCTCGGCAAGGCCGCGCCGCTGCTGCCACGTCCATATGGCGGCGATGGAGGCGGCCAGCACCAGGGCCAATGCAAGATACGCGGGTTTCCGCCATCGCCCCATCAGCCTGCCCCCCGTGGCGCACGTCGATCGCACAGGCCAGCCTGCACGCCGGTCACCGTTTCGCCATGCTCTGCCTTCAATATGCCCGCGCCTCGATCATCGTGATTCTAATATAGACTCTGGCGATCATTGACGGCGATTCGATGGCAAGCGGACTTCGCTGGCAAACGGACAATGCCGTCCCGCACCCGCAGGGCGGAACAGGAGGGCAGCATGACGATCTTCAATTCTCAGGCCTCGCACGCAATTCCGGGAGCAAGGGCCATCGCCGCCATCTGCCTCGGCTTCATCCTCATTGCGTCCACTGCAATCCCCGCTGCCGCCCAGTCCGGCAACAATCAGGACACTTACAAGGAAGACGAGATCGTAAAGGAAGCAGGCGATTTCTTCGGCGACGTGTCGCAGGGCATCGCCGATGCGGTTCATAGCGTCTTCGAGGCCTATGGCGAACCGAATGCCTACATCAAGGGCGAGGAAGCGAGCGGCGCCTTCGTCCTCGGTCTTCGCTATGGCCAGGGCGAACTCGTGATGAAGAACGGCACGCGGCAACGCGTCTATTGGCAGGGCCCGAGCGCCGGCTGGGATTTCGGCGGCAACGCGGTGAAGGTGTTCACGCTGGTCTATAATCTCCCGAATGGCGAGACGATCTACCGGCGCTATCCCGGCGTCGAGGGCAGCGCCTATCTCGTTGGCGGCATCGGCATCAACTATCAACAGCGCGACGATGTAATTCTGGCGCCGATGCGCTCCGGCGTAGGTGTCCGCCTTGGCGCCTCGGTCGGCTATCTCAAATATACGAAGTCCCGCGAATGGTTGCCCTTCTGACGCAGGTCCGCGCGATTTGACGGCATCTGCCTTCAATGGTGGAAGAACGCCCGTTTTTCTGGCAGGCTCCCCGTCACTTTCCAGACCCGCGCCGGATGGCGCCAATCCGTGCAGGTAAGCCATGATCGAGAGCCTGATGCTGATTGCGCTTGGCTTCTTCGTCGCGACGCTCTTTGCGGCGATTGCCGCTCAGTTCGTATGGCGCCGGGCCGTGACGGTCACGCCGCGCAGCCTAGCCGAGACCGGGACGGGGACTGCGGAGGAAGCGCGGGTTCGTGAGCTCGACAATCTCATGCAGCGTCATCGCAGGGAAACGGCCCCGCTCGAGGCGGAAATCGGCCGCTTGCGTAAGGAGATAGACGCCCTTTCAGCGGCAAACGAGAATCTGACCCGGCAGAATGCGGCACAGGCGGACGAGATCGACGCCTTGCGGACAGAGGCCGGCAGGCTTGGCACGCAGGCAGACGCGCTGCGCGACCATATCGCCCGCAACGCCGCCCATGCCGCAGATCATATTGCTGCGGTGAAGCAGGAAATTGCAGCTCTGGAAGCCACGATTGGCGGCCTGCCCGCTCAGCCCCCCGCCCCCGACGCAGCCCCGATTGCCGCCACCCCGGAAGAGCCATTCCAGACAGCACATGGCGACGAAGCCGGCGCCGGACCGGCCGCAGACGAAGAGGAGGCAGCCCGCACGATTGCCGAGGTCAAGGCCTCTCTGGCACGGCTCGATGCAACGACCGGGGATGACCGTACCGCTCCGCCTGCGGCCGACGACCGTCTCGCCGAGGCCCATATCGGCGACAAGGCCCTGCTCGCCCGCATTCGCGCGCTGGAGGCCGGTGTCGCCAACTGACAGGCCGCGCCTCTTTTGATTGCCGGAATCGCTGCAAGCTGATTTCCTTGGAGTGGGCACCGCATCGGGGAGACTGCCATGACGTCCTTCGCCTATCCGCTGACCGGCCTGGTCACGATCGTCACGCTCATCGTCTATTTCTGGATGGCCTTCAAGGTCGGCAAGGCGCGCGCCGCGTTCGGCGTTCCCGCGCCTCGGATGGACGGACCGGACGATTTCCTTCGCGTATTGAGGGTGCAGGGCAATACGGCTGAAAATCTGCTCCTCTTCCTGCCGGCAATCTGGCTCTTTGCCCTCACGGTTGGCGATATCTGGGCGGCCGCCATCGGCATCTTCTATCCCGTAGGGCGCGTCCTCTATGCCCGCGGTTACTATGCGGAGGCGCTGAAGCGCTCCACGGGCTTTACCGTCGGCCTCGCCTCGACCCTCATCCTGCTCATCGGCTCGCTGATCGCGCTGGCCATGGAGGCGGCGAGGCTCTATCTCTAGCGGCCCGGTAACCGCAGGGACTTTTCATGGCCAATATTCGCGCGAGCATCATGAAGCGCATCAATGCGCTGCGTCATGACGACATCGCTCTCATCAAACACGGCAAGGTCCGCCTGTTGCTGGACCGCCGGAACCGGCTCGACCACAAGCTGGCGGGCGGCATGTTCTGGGAGTGGCAGCTGCGTGACCGCGCCGTACAGGAGGTGAAGTCGCACAGACTCGACCTCTTCATCGATGCAGGCGCCAATCTTGGCCTTTACACGATCGACCTGAACCTGCGTGCCG
>JAJLKS010000524.1:0-2684 GCA_033838765.1 Alphaproteobacteria bacterium | reverse complement strand
GGGCACGCATTCGCCCTGGCCGGTCATGCCGTTCTGCGTCACACGCGCCACCACGACGCGCGCTTCGGTTTTCGCGCCGCGCGAAATGGTGAAGGCACCGTCGATGGGCCATGACTGGACTTCTACGGAAAGGTCGCGCATCGGGCAGGAGGTCTCGAATGTCAGGGAAGGCGGAGACTGGCGCGCGATAATGGCGGTTGTATGGGCATGCTCCAAGTCCCATTTCGGGACCCGGAGCAATGCGGATCAGATTCGCCCCGCGAACCAGGCGCCGTTCCAGTGTTCGCCGGGCGGGTTCGCCTCATATTGAGCGATGCGCGCCTCATAGAAGTCGTAAAGCGTCGGGATCGCGCCATTGAGCTTCCGGCATTCGGCAATAGCCGCCCGTGCTTCGGCCCAGCGCTGATTGCGATAGGCCGAGAAGATCAGCATATGCGCTTCCTGCAGCGCGCGGAATTTCGGGTTCGCCCGCATGATCGGATCGCCGAGCAGCGCATAGACGCGGCGGCCCTCCGGGTGGCGCGAGGTCGATACAAGGTAGATTTCGAGCAGCGCATAGCGGTCGCCCACGGCGCGCTGCGTGCCTTCGCCGACGATGATGGCGGGGCCGTAATGGCGGGCATTCTTCTGGAGATAGGCGGCAAAGCTCACCGGCTCGCCGAGAACGCCATAATCGAAGCGCTGCACGGCACCCATATTGCCGGCAATCCCAGTTCCCGTGTCGATGCCGATGGAGAGGCTCAGCGGCACATGACTCAGGTGCTGGCGGCGTGCATCTTCCTCAAGGAATTCATTGAGAGCCTCGAGATTTTCCACCATGCGCAGTGCCGCGTCGCAACCCTTCGAGGCGTGATCCGCCGCATCGAGAGGCGCGTTCCATACGGCATAAAGCGTGTCGCCCACATTGCGGTCCACCATGCCGTTACGGTCGAGCACGATCTTCGTCATCGGCGAGAAGAAGCGGTTGAGAATATCCGCAAAGGCCGTCGGGTCCTCAAGATAGCGGTCTGCAATGATGTTGAAGCCGCGAAGCCCCGCCACGACGGAAGTCACATCGCGCAGTGCGCCTTCGGCGTGGATCATGCGCGGATTGGCCTTCACCTTGGCGAGACCGGCGGAAGGCAGGCGGCGGCCGAACTGCGTTTCGACGAAGCGGATCTCGTCTTCGGTGTGCAGCCTGGTCATCAGGGCACAGGTCAGTGCCGCCGCGAACAGCGTCACGCTTGCGAGTGCCGGATCGACCAGCCAGCGATGCGTCTCGAAAGCCCACCAGGAGCCATAGCCTGCACCTGCCGCCAGAAGCAGCGTCAGCATGAGGCCCCAGCGCAGGCGGAAGCGCCGCACGACGAGAATGACGATCACGCCGCCGATCAGGATGAATAGCTGCTCGGCCGCGGAAACCCAGCCCGGCCGCACGAGAAACTGCCCGGCCGCGATCTGGTCGATGGCATTGGCCGCGATGGCGCCGGACGCCATGGTGACGCCGATGGGCGTGCGGAACAGCTTGTCGGAGCCGTTCGCAGACACGCCGATCACGGCGATGCGTCCGTCGAAAATGTCGAGATCCGCCGTGCCCTGCAGGATGCTGCCGGCGGAAATGGTGCGGCGTGTATCCTCGCCGCCGAAGTAAAGGCGCAGCTCGCCATTGCGCATCGTCTGCGCCTCGAAGCCTGTCCCTTCGATGACGACGCGCGCAACGCCGGGTTCGATTTCGAAGGAAAAGCCGCTTTCCGCGGTTGCAACGCTTGCGCGGTAGCCCTCGCTGCCGCGCGACACGCGCAGCGCTTCGAGCACGTTTGACGGGTAGAGCGTTCCGTCGAGGTTCACCAGCAGCGGCAGGCCGCGCACCGTCGCGCCGTTTGCGTCGGCGGAAAGCGTTGCACCGTTGCCGTTCGCAGCCGCTTCGAAGGGCGGGAGTGTCGCGCGCCACTTGTCGTAGCGGTTCATGTAGTGGCGCGGGTCGCCGCCTTCGGACGCGATCGGGGCGCTTGCCTGCGGCACGTGGCGGCCGCTGAAATCCGTCTTGCCGGGCACGAAGGAGACGACCGAACGCGTATCGCGGAGAAGCGCCGCAAGCTCGCGGTCATGGTCGGGGAGCTGGCGCAGTGCCTGCGACAAGCCGCTGAAATCACCGTCTGCGGGCAAGGGCGCCCAGAGGCGGATGAGTTCGCCTGCCGATGTCGGGTCGGGGTCGGCCAGCGGCATGTCGACAAGGACGGCGCTCGCGCCTGCCGCGCCGACGCGGCGCACGAGATCGTCGAGACGCTTGCGCGGCCAGGGCCAGGGGCCAAAGGTCTTTGCGGTTTCGGCGTCGATATCGACATAGATGGCGCGCGGGCCCTCGGGCGCGGCGGCGCGGGGCAGAAGGCGCTGATAGGCGTCGAAGACGCGATCCTGAAGATAGGTCCCGGCGCCTTCGGGGTTGTAAATCGACACGGCGAGGCTCAGCACCAGCACAAGGCCGGGCAGTATCGCGGATAGTCTGCGGAACGCAGGTGTCGGGTTCATGTCTCGCCACTCGCCGGGCACAGGGGGAAATTTGTGCCGGGATTGCCCCATATTGATCCTAATGGCCCGTTCCTGTCCCTTTCCTGAACAGAAACCGGCCCGCTACCGCTAGTATTGCAGCTTCCGTTCCAGTCAGGCGTGACTGGGAGGAAAAGGCGCGAGGATATGGGAAGACA
>JAJLKS010000523.1:0-1979 GCA_033838765.1 Alphaproteobacteria bacterium | reverse complement strand
GCTCATGTATCTGCTGCCCATCGGCGTCTCCGGCATTTGTATCGCCATGATCGCCGGCACCCGTTTCGACAAGATCTGGCAGGCTGCCCGGCGCAGGTTCTCCGCCCTTTCCCGCCGCGAGGGGCCCGCCTCATGAATCTCTCCTGGACCTTGTCGCGCTATCTTGCCAGGCAATTCTTCATCGTCGTTCTGGTGACATTCGGGATATTCATTTCTCTCATCTACATCCTCGAACTCGTCGAGCTTCTGCGGCGCGGCAGCGGAAAGCCTGGCGTCACATTCGACCTGCTTGCGCTCATGGCGCTCATGGAAGTGCCACGAACCGGCGCACGGACCTTGCCCTTCGCCTTCCTCTTCGGCGGAATGGCCGCCTTTCTGAGGCTGAGCCGCAACAACGAGCTTGTGGTTGCGCGCGCGGCCGGGGTGTCGGTCTGGCAGTTCATCGCACCTGCCCTTGCTGTCGCCTTAGCCATGGGCGCGTTCATCATCACCGTCTACAACCCCGTGGCGTCGACGCTGACCGCTCGATATGGCCAGCTCGAAACGCGCTACCTCGACCAGCGGACAAGTTTCGTCACCGTTTCCGCCAATGGCCTCTGGCTCCGTCAGGCCGACCCTCAGGGCCAGTCGGTCATTCACGCCCAGCGCGTGGACGGCACCGGCTTCTCGCTGAGCGGCGTAACCATCTATCTCTATGGAAACGGCAATGACTTCCTCGGCCGGATCGATGCGCGAACGGCGGCCCTGCGGCCCGGCTATTGGGAATTGACGGATGTCTGGGCGCTGATGCTGGATGACCAGCCAAGGCGCTATGAGACCTATCAGCAGGAAACCTCCCTCACGGAACAGCAGATCGAGGAGAGTTTTGCCCGCGAGGAGACGATTTCGTTCTGGGACCTGCCCCATTTCATCGCCACGGCGGAGGCGGCCGGTTTCTCGGCACGGCGGTACCAGATCTACTTCCATCAATTGCTGGCCACCCCTGCCATGCTCTGCACCATGGTACTGGTGGCGGCGGTCTTTTCCATGCGCGTGACGCGCATGGGCGGCACCCTGACCATGGTCATGGGCGGCATTGCCGCCGGATTTCTCGTTTATTTTCTCGGGAATCTGTCAATCGCCCTCGGGCTTTCCGGCATCCTGCCTGCGCCGCTGGCGGCCTGGGCTCCCTCCATCGTGGTGATGCTTTTAGGCCTTGCGGTTCTCTTTCACCTCGAAGACGGTTAGAAATCGTCTTCGCGTCTGCGCGGGCAGGCGATTCTCAGATGCAGCCGGGGGGCGGGCAAAGGTGGTCCAAGGGGTCTCGATGGGTTCAGGGCGCATGCGGCGCGGTGTCATGCTGGTGGCCGCAGCCGCATTGACGGCCCTCCTTGCGCACCCGGCACGTGCCCAGGAGGCACCGCCCCGGCAGGCCGAATTTCCGCAATCCGGCGAAGTGCTCATGCAAGCCGATGAGCTCACCTATGACCGCGAGTCCCGGATCGTCACCGCGACAGGTAATGTCGAGCTCGCCTATGGCGAACGTGTGCTGCTGGCCGACCGCGTCACCTATGACGAAAACACCGGCGTCGTGAAGGCGGATGGCAACGTGGCGCTGCTCGATCCGCAGGGCGATGTCGCCTTTGCCGATCAGATCGTGCTGCGCAACGAAATGCGCGACGGTGTAATCGATACGCTGAGGGTGCTGCTTTCCGACAATTCGCGCATGGCCGGCACGAGCGTCGTGCGCAGCGGCGGCAACATGACGACGCTTCACCGCGGCGTCTACACGGCCTGCGATATTTGCGAGGAGAAGGGACAGACGACGCCGCTCTGGCAGATCAAGGCGTTCCGCGTCATCCACAATCAGGAAGAAAAGCGGATCATTTATGAAGATGCCTTCATCGAATTCTTCGGTGTGCCGGTCTTCTATATTCCCTATTTCTCGCAGCCCGATCCGACCGTGAAGCGCCAGTCCGGCTTTCTCCCGCCTAGCATTT
>JAJLKS010000522.1:0-2930 GCA_033838765.1 Alphaproteobacteria bacterium | reverse complement strand
AGACCCTCGATGTCGCCCACCGTGCCGCCGATTTCGCAGAGCACGAAATCGACATCCTTGTTGCCCGAGAGCACGAATTCCTTGATGGCATCAGTCACATGCGGGATCACCTGCACCGTCCCGCCCAGATAGTCGCCACGGCGTTCCCGCGCGATGATCTCCTGATAGATGCGTCCGGTGGTGATGTTGTCTGCGCGGCTTGCCGGCACGCCCGTGAAGCGCTCGTAGTGGCCGAGGTCGAGGTCGGTCTCCGCCCCGTCATCGGTCACATAGACCTCGCCATGCTGGATCGGGGACATGGTCCCCGGGTCCACATTGAGATACGGGTCGAGTTTCCGCAGCCGCACGGAATAGCCACGCGCCTGCAGAAGCGCGCCGAGCGCTGCGGAAGCGAGACCTTTACCGAGGGAGGAAACCACGCCGCCGGTGATGAAAATGTACCGCGTCATGGGCCCCTAGATTACACCAAGCAAAACGATTCGGAGGCCCAAAGACGGCTCCCGACACAATTTCTTCCGTCCGGTCCGGACAGGTGTCCCAAACCGGTCATTCGTGACGTTTTTCGCCTATTCCGCTCGCGGAACGACTGGTTCGGCAGGTCCGGCCGGGGCCACGGGCTCCGCATCGGCTGCGGGCGGAACTGCGGACTCGCCGAGCCCCTCAAACGGCGCAGGAACATCAGGCAGCGCAGTGTCACCTGGGGCGGCCTGCGGCACCACGCGGTCGAGCACGCTATCGCTCGAACCGCCACGCGTTGCGAGGATACCGAGCACGAGGCTCGTCGTGATGAATAGGACAGCAAGGATTGCAGTCGTGCGCGTCAGGACATTCGCCGTGCCGCGTCCGGTCATGAAGCCATCGCCGCCGCCGCCGATACCGAGCGCACCGCCTTCGGAGCGCTGCAGCAGGATCGTCGCGACCAGCGCCACCGCGAGCATCAGATGAATGATGAGAATGATGGTCGTCATGACACCTCGGGCAGCCCTGCAGGCTTATGGAAAAGAAAAAGCCGCCACGCGCATCACACATTGCGATCCGGCCAGTCGGGGCGCGTTGTAGCGCATGAAGCGCCCGGTTTCCAGCCCTCTCGCCGGGGTTTCGGCCTCGACCCGTGACTGAATACGGAAATATTACGGAGAATTCCAGCCTGGTCGGCTTCGGCGTCAGGCGGCGGTCGTGTTCCCGGCCGCTACCGGGTGGTCGAGCTGCCCCTCCCGGACCATGCGTTCATGGCCATCGGCGAGATTCTTGACTCGATATTGGTAGCCATCGCCTTCGGCGGGGAGCTGGCGAAGCACCTTGTAAAGGCCACGTGCGGCCGGCGGATAAGATCCCCCGGCTGTGAACTCGACCGTTTCACCGATCTCGAACCTGTGCTTCTGCATAATTTCCGTCTCCTGACGAACCGCGGCTACTTGCGCTTGACCCGTTCGATCGATTTCACCCGGCCGCGGGGACGTCCGGATTTTTCCGCAATGTCTCGGTCCTGCGCCTCGATAATCGCCTTTGCACCTGCCGTATCGGCGGCGCCATCGATCTGTGTCAGCGGCACCTTGCGATTGGAACTGAGCGCGCCGTCTTCATAGACGATGTTGAACATGACGAAGTCGCTCTCCGTCAGCTTCCTGTTACTGCGCGCCATAACCCGCTCCAAAAATAGAAAAGGGGCGCCGAAGCGCCCCTTCAATTGACGATTCAGGCGTTGCGAAGATTCGCCGCCGAAACCTTGCCGCTGCGCTGGTCGGTTTCGAGGTCGTAGGCAATCGCCTGACCTTCGTTGAGACCACGCATGCCCGCGCGTTCAACGGCGGAGATGTGGACGAAAACGTCCTTGTCGCCGCTTTCCGGCTGAATGAAGCCGAAGCCCTTCTGGGAGTTGAACCACTTAACGGTGCCGTTTGCCATGTGAGGCATTCCTTATGACGTGAGATATCGCCACCGGCGCACTGTGCGACCGGCGGATCAAACTTCGAGGGATCGGGATAGACAGGTCCGGCGCTCGATCGCGAGCGTGGAGAGCAGCCGAACCAAAGAATTCGATGGAAGGGATATAGGCGCTTCGGCGTTGAATTACAAGGGATTCCTGAAACGGGCGGAATTCCGCCGTTTCCTGATCATTTTCCTCTCGAAAGCGAACCCAGTACGCCGCGCACGACCGCGCGACCCACTGCATAGCCGATGCTGCGAACCACACTTTTCGTGAAAGCCTCGATTGAACTCTGCCGGGTCGACGCGCGAGGAGCACGCGATGCCGGTGCAGATCTCGCGTCCTTTTCCTGCGCCGCTACACGCGCCGCATCTTCGGCGCGCCGGGCAAGAATTTCATGCGCCGACTCCCGGTCCACCGCCTTGTCGTATCGGCTGCCGACGGGGCTTTTCGAAATGACATCGCGGCGTTCATCCGGCGTGATCGGGCCAAGGCGGGACGCAGGCGGACGGATCAAGGCGCGCTCGACTATTCCGGGAACGCCCTTCGCCTCAAGCGGCGATACCAGCGCCTCGCCAACGCCAAGTTCGGTGATGGCCTGCGACACCTCGAAAGCCGGATTTGCACGGAAAGTTTCAGCCGCCGATTTCACCGCCTTCTGGTCGCGTGGCGTGAAGGCGCGAAGCGCATGCTGCACCCGATTGCCAAGTTGGCCGAGCACCCTGTCCGGCAGATCGATCGGGTTTTGCGTCACGAAGTAAATTCCGACGCCCTTGGAACGGATGAGGCGCACGACGCTCTCGATGCGGTCGACGAGCGCCTTAGGCGCATCATTGAAGAGGAGGTGCGCCTCGTCGAAAAAGAACACGAGCTTGGGCTTTTCGGGGTCGCCGACTTCCGGCAGTTCCTCGAACAATTCGGACAACAGCCAGAGCAGGAATGTCGCATAGAGCTTTGGCGTGGACATGAGCTTGTCGGCGGCAAGAATGTTGACGCAGCCACG
>JAJLKS010000521.1:0-2537 GCA_033838765.1 Alphaproteobacteria bacterium | reverse complement strand
GAAAGGTCTGATTTCCGCCTCCGCCACGCTTTCGGATGAAGAGGTGGACAATCTGATCTTCATGCCGGGCTTTTCCACGGCATCGGCGGTTTCGAATATTTCAGGCCGTGGTGTCGGCATGGACGTCGTTCGCCGCAGCATCGTCGAACTTGGCGGACGGATCGTGATCGTATCGACGCCGGGCAAGGGAAGCCGCTTCGTACTGACATTGCCGCTCACTCTCGCCGTTCTGGACGGCATGGTGGTCTCTGTCGGCGACCAGACCTATGTGCTCCCGCTTGCACATATCGTCGAAAGCATGAAGCCCGGCGCGGCGGATATTCATGCCTATGGGCGGGAATGGGAACTGCTGGACGTGAGGGGCTCGTTCGTTCCGGTCGTCAGGATCGGCGATCTGCTCGGCGCGGGCAATGTGTCCGGAAAATCGTCCGGCGATGTCGCGATCCTTGTGGAATGCGAGAGCGTCGGCCGGTTCGCCGTTATCGTCGATGCCATTCTCGGGCAGCGGCAGGTCGTCATCAAAAGCTTTGAAAACAACTACCGCCATATCGAAGGCGTTGCTGCAGCGACGATCCTCGGCGATGGCCGGGTGGCACTAATCCTCGATGTGGACGGGCTGGCCTCGCTCCGCCGCGCACGCGGAGGAGAGGCCGTGCCTGCAGAACTTCAGGCGACGGGGAGCTGACAATGGAAGATATCAACGAAATTACGAAGAACGGCCGCCGTCAGTTCATCACCTTCTGCTCATGCGGTCAGGTTTTTGCGGCCGATATCATGACAATTCGTGAAATTCGAGGCTGGACGCCGACGACGCCGCTGCCGAATGCGCCCGGCTATGTGCGTGGCGTCATCAATCTGCGCGGCGTGGTTCTTCCGGTCATAGATCTGCGCGCCCGCCTCGGTCATGGCATGACCGAGACGAATGCCAAGCATGTCATCGTCGTTGTCAAGATATCGGAGCGCGTCATCGGCCTGCTCGTCGATGCGGTGTCCGACATCATTACGCCGGAAGTGAGCGAGATACAGCCTGCGCCGGACCTCGCGCGCGATGAAAGCAGCGCCTTCGTCGACGGGATCGTGGTGGTCGACGAGAAGATGATCACGATTCTCAGCATGAACCATCTCATGGATGCGTTGCGGCATCATGCCGACCCGCAGGCGATGGTGGCGTAAGTGGGGTTTGCTGACTTGTCAGGTAGCGATGACCGTATCCCGGTGCCGGATGGCGAGTTCGCCTTCACCTGGGCCGAGTTCCGCGAAATCGCTGCGCTGGTGCATGGCGAGGCCGGCATCGTACTGACGGAAGGGAAAGTCAATCTTGTCTATTCGCGCCTCGCGAAGCGGCTGCGTGCGATCGGATTGCGTTCGTTCCGGGACTATTGCGATCTCCTGAGAAGCAGGGGCGGTGTCGGCGAACGTCAGGCGATGATTTCTGCCATGACGACAAACGTCACGCGCTTCTTCCGCGAGCCGCATCACTTCGAGTTTCTGAGAAGCGATGTCCTGCCGTCATTGATCGCCCGTGCGCGCAGCGGCGGGCGGGTGCGCATATGGTCGGCAGGGTGCTCGTCCGGCGAAGAGCCCTACAGTATCGCATTGACGCTTCTCGCCATGATGCCGGATGCGCTTTCACATGACATTCTCATCCTTGCGACCGACATCGACCCGGAAATGATAACGCTCGCCCGATCGGCACTTTATTCGCCCTCCCAGGTTTCAGGCATACCGGACGATCTGCGCGGTATCGCGCTTGAAAAGGGCAAGGGCGGTTCGGATCTCCGCATTTCCGAATGCGCCCGCGCCCTTATCCGCTTCAACGAACTCAACCTGCTCGGAAGCTGGCCGATGAAGGGAAAGTTCGACCTCATCTTCTGCCGCAATGTCGTTATCTATTTCGACGAGGAAACGCAGGACGAAATCTGGCGGCGTTTCGCCGGCATGATGCCGGACGGCGCATATCTTTGCATCGGTCATTCCGAACGAATAGGCACGGAACGGCAGCCATTCGATCTCGTGTCGCAAACCGTGTATCGCAGGCGGGGAGTCTGAAATGAAGAAAACGACTGTTCTTGTCGTCGACGACTCGGCAACGATCCGCCGCCTTCTGACGGAGATTCTGTCGCGCGATCCAGAGATCGAAGTGGTCGGGCAGGCGCCGGAACCCGCCGTGGCGCGCCAGATGATCAAGGAACTCAACCCCGATGTGATAACGCTCGACATCGAGATGCCTAACATGAACGGCCTCGACTTTCTCGAAAAGATCATGAGACTGCGTCCGATGCCGGTCGTCATGGTGTCGACGCTGACGCAGCGCGGTGCCGAGGCGACAATCGAGGCACTGGAGCTTGGCGCCGTCGACTATCACGCGAAACCAACGGACAATGTTGCCGTATCGCTTGTGGCGGGCGGCGCGGAACTTGCGGCGAAGGTGAAGATGGCGGCCCGTGCGCATGTGCGTGCACGCGTCGCAGCGCCATCGAAGAAGACCCGGCCGGCCGCGCCATTCAAGGACCCGGGTGCCTCGCTGATTGCGATTG
>JAJLKS010000520.1:0-12399 GCA_033838765.1 Alphaproteobacteria bacterium | reverse complement strand
CCGAGGGCGACAAGCAGGCCGCCATTCTGGAAGCAGAAGGCCGGCGCGAGGCCGCCTTCCGCGATGCCGAAGCACGCGAACGCGAGGCGGAAGCCGAAGCGAAGGCGACGCAGGTCGTCAGCGAAGCGATCGCGGCGGGCGATGTTCAGGCGATCAACTACTTCGTGGCAGGGAAATATATCGAGGCACTGCGGGATGTTGCGACATCGCCGAACCAGAAGCTCGTGCTGATGCCGCTCGAAGCCTCGAGCGTGATCGGCGCAATCGGCGGCATCGGCGAAATTGCCCGCGAGGCCTTTGGTGGCCCCGATGCAGGGCCGGGTGGCGCCCGCCGGACCGGCATGGGTTCGGTCCCGCGCGCAGGGGCGGAGTGAACCATGGAACTTGCAGCCCTGTTCGAGTTTCTGGACCGCTGGGTCTGGTTCATCGTTGCGGCGCTTCTTGCCATTGTCGAGCTGGTCGTGCCCGGCGTCCTCGCGATCTGGCTTGCCATCGCGGCGGCGATCGTCGGCGGCATCGTGCTCGTCTTCGAGCCGTCGCTGGCGGTCCAGCTTGCCATGTTCGCTGCATTGTCGGTCCTGCTGGTCTGGGCTTCGCGTCAGTTCCTCACGCGGCACCCGATCAGGAGCGATCACCCGACCCTCAACCAGCGCGGGGCGTCCTATATCGGCAGCACTTTTCCCGTGGAGCAGGACATTCACCTTGGCCGCGGCAAGGTGCGCGTCGGCGACAGCGTCTGGCTGGCGGAAGGCGAAGACGCGCCGGCGGGTACGAAGGTGCGCGTGACGGGCGTCAACGGCTCGGCGCTTGTCGTCGAACGGATCGACTGACCGCCGGCTTGCCGCCTAGAGGCAGGCCGTTCCGGATGTGTGACCGTTATTGGCGCGGACTGTGCGCCACTCCACGAAGTCGCGGCAGGTGCGGCCGTTCTCGTCGGTGAATTCGCGGGTGGGCGTGATCTTGCCGCTTGCCTGATTTTCCGAAGTGAACCAGGTCACCTGTTCGCGGAGCGGAACGGTCATCATTTTTGCCAGCGCCTCGCGCCGTGCCTGTGCGGCCATGCCGGTGATTGCCGGGCCCTCGGAGCCGCCGACCGCATAGCCAAGCGCGACGCCCGCCGCGACAGCCCATTCCGTGCCGCCGCCGGTACCGATCGCCATGCCGAGCATGGCGCCGCCTGCAGGGCCGATCAGCCCCGTGCCGCGATCGTCGGCGGGAACATCGATCATGCCCTGCGGCTGGCGCATGGTGACGTCCGGCTGCGGCAGGCCCTGCTGGGCGCAGGCGGCGAGAAAGATGGCGATGGCCGGAGCAAGCGCGCGCATCAGTCCTTCCTGAGGAATGGCATGAGGAAGCGGCGAAGCCCCGGGCTCAGCGCGGCCAGGGCGCCGACGATGATGGTGATAAGCGGCAGGCTGCCGCTCGATCCCTTGACGAGGCCGAGCACGCCAAGCGTGAGATCGTTCAGCGTGCGCTCGATGGCGTCGAACTCGCGCTTTACATCGGCGCGCGCCTCCGCGATGGCGCGGTTTGCAAGCTCAAGCTCCAGCTTGTCGGCACGGCCCGGCTCACGGCCGGCAAAGACAAGGGCAATGAACGCGAGGAGAACGAGCGCGCCGCCGGTGATGAGCGCGCCAAGCGGATAGCCGTAGAGTCCGGCAAGATAGAGGAAGCCTGCGATCACAAGCATCACGAGGGCGAAGAAGGCGATGAAGACGGCGATGCCGACAAGGAAAAGGCGGCGGGCGAGGCGGCGCGCCTCAAGCTCGGCGCGATACAGCTCGGCCTCTGCCAGCTTGCGAACCTGCGGCGTCGGATCGATCATCGGACCCTCCTATCGGGCGATCAGGCGACCGATGAGAAACCCGATGCCGAAGGCGAGCAGCGCGCTCGGAACGGGGTGCGCATCGATCTGCTTCTGAATATCCTGCAGGCCTTCCTGCATACGTTCGGCAACGGCTTCGGCATTTGCTGCAAGGTCTTCATCCGCAGCGCCTGCCGCGGCGCGCGCCTCTTCCAGTGCCTTCTGCAGTGCCTCGATCTGCGCCTGCAATTCCTCGATCGTGGGGCCGGTGTCGCTTTTCTTGTCCGCCATGGCCAAGCCTCCCGTGTCCTTGTTCTCCGATTGTCAGACTACTGCCCCCATGAACACCAAGCATAGCCCGCAAATAGACGCAGACAAGGGCGGCAAAGGTTACAGATAGGGGGAGGCGAGACGGAAAAGCGCGTCCCGCATGCGGACCGGCAGCGTCCGGCCCGCCAGTTCTTCCTGGGAAACCGGGCGGGCAATCGAAATCCGGCGCTCGATCAGTTCATCGAGCATATCGGCAAAAACCGAGCCATAGCATTCCAGATTGAATTCGAAATTGAGCCGGAGGCTCCGGTCGTCCCAGTTCGCCGAGCCGATCGTCGCCCAGATGCCGTCGACCGTCATCATCTTGGAATGGTCGAACGGTGCGCCGGTCTTCCAGATGCGGCAGCCGGAGCGCGCCAGCCATTCGAGCGCCGGTGTCGCCGCCCAGTCGCAGAAGCGCAGATTGCTCTTCTCCGGAAGAACGATATCGACGATCACGCCGCGCATGGCGGCAAGCGACAGGCTGGTGCGCAATGTCGCATCGGGAATGAAGTAGGGCGTCACGATCCGGATGTTCTGCTGGGCTTCGGCAACCGCGCCGAGCAGGGTCCAGCGGATCGGATTGAGGCCCATGTCGGGGCCGGCCGGAAGGCCGCGCGCGATGACCTCGCCTGCGGGTTCGATCTCGGGAAACCAGTCATTGCCTTCGAGTATCTCATCCGTCGTGAAATTCCACTCATAGGCAAATGTATGCATGAGATGCGCAACGGCGGGACCTTCGACCTGGAAGTGGCAATCGCGGATCGGCTTTTTCGGATTGAGCGCGTGGAGGTTTCCCTCCGCGATGTTCATGCCGCCGGTAAAGCCGTGACGCCCATCCACGACCATGATCTTCTGATGGTTGCGCATGTTGAGATAAGGCATGCGCCAGGGCATGAACGAATGGAGGAAGCGCGCGTAGTTGATGCCGCGATCTTCCAGCAGGGGAATGATAGAGGGTCGCGAATACCAGGAACCGACGCCGTCGATCAGAAGCCGCACACGCACGCCGCGCGCCATGGCATCCGACAATGCGTCCACGAACTGCCGCCCCGCGCGGTCGTTGTTGAAGATGTAGGTCGAGATGGCGATCGATCTTTTGGCCGAAGCAATCTTCTCGAGCATGGCGGGATAGGCTTCGTCGCCATTCAGCAGAAGGCGAACCGCGTTG
Source organism: Alphaproteobacteria bacterium (assembly GCA_033838765.1). Taxonomy (GTDB): domain Bacteria; phylum Pseudomonadota; class Alphaproteobacteria; order Parvibaculales; family Parvibaculaceae; genus Parvibaculum. Next base: position 9,115 of record JAJLKS010000520.1, on the reverse strand, counting down.
CCCTGCTCGAAACTCTCGGGAAGGATGCGCTGGCCGAGCCGGGCGAGGCTTTCCAGCGCCGGGAGGTGCATGCCGCCATCGCGGCGGCGCCTTTCGCCATGCTCGGGAGGTTCGAGCAGAAAGAGGTCCTGCTTGCCGCCGCGCAATTCGCGCGCGCGGCGCTGGATGCGGTTCACGCCGAAGATGAGATAGACGATCCAGCCGATGAAGGGCACGAGCAGGATGAAGCCGACCCAGCCGGCTGCCGCGCGCTCGTCCGACTTCGTCAGCAAGGCATGAATCGCCGCCGCTCCCATGGCCGCGAACTGGATCGCGGCGAGCGTGAAGAGCCAGATATCCCAGAAAGCCGTTCCCATTTGTCTCCAGACGCGACGGCCGGGGCCGCGGCAGGTCAGTAGCGCAAGGTGGCGCCAATATACAGGCCGCGATCGGCGCCGGGGAAATAACGGTCATTGCCAAAAGCGAAGTCGGCCCGGTCGGCATAGCGTGTATCGAAGATATTGGTGAGCTTGCCGAATAGCGCAAGATTTTCGGTGACTTCGTAGTCGAGCCTCAGATTGAAAATATCGTGGCCATCATATTTCTGCGTATTTGCGGCGTCTGCCCAGTAGGCCCCCATATGGACCCATTCCAGTTCGGCGCGGCCTGCCCCTTCGTGGAAGGCATAGCCGAGGCGGACATTGCCAAGGGTGCGGGGCGCAGTGTCGACATCGTTGCCGTCCAGAATGACTTCGGATGGCGTGATATTGTCGAAGGCATAAGTGTGGCGCGCATATGTGCCGGAAGCGGCGATGTCGAAACCAAGGCCAAGCGGCGCCGACAACTCGACCTCGATGCCGGCATGGTCGGTGCGGCCGTCCGTGACGTTGAAGCCATTTGCATCGCGGAAATAGTAGTTCCGCTTTTCCATGTAGAAGAGATTGGTTTCGTAGGAGATGCCCGAAATGCGGCCGCGCGCGCCGAGCTCTATGCTGTCGAGCTCTTCCGATTTCGCCTCGCCCGGAACCTGCAGCCGCTGCAGGCGATAGAGATCGGTCGTCTGCGGCGCGCGTGTGCCGCGTGCGAGATTCACATATGTGGTCAGACCATCGTTGAACTCGTGCAGCAGGCCGATCTTCGGCGTGAAGTCCGCGAAGTCGTCCACGCGATCCGGAACGCGCAGGAAGCGGCCGAAAATGCCGGCGGGCGCGTGGTTCTGATAGTCGTAGCGCGTATATTCGAAGCGCAGGCCCGCTGTGAAGAGTGTCCGCGGCGCGAGGCGCCATTCGCTGTGGATGTAAGGCGCGACCACCAGCGCCTTCACGGTGTAGTCGTAGTGCACGCCCTGCGGCGACTGGTTGGGCGCAACGCCTGCAGTCGGGTTGTACTGAATCTCGGTCAGCCAGCCATCGGTATATTCATTATCGAGCCCGAAAATGATGCGATGCCCGCCATCCAGCGTCGTGACGAGGCTTGAAAGCAGGCCGCCGCTCCAATGCGCGTTCTGCTCAACCGGCTGTCCCGGCAGGAAATGCATGAGAAAGTTCATGGCGTTCGTGCGCGCATAGGGCGTCAGCACGAGCGTCAGATTGTCGCCGATGTCGCGTTCCATGCGGACCGCGGCGCGCACGGCCCAGGCGTCGCGATAGGCTTCAGGATTGGGGTTTGTCTTGTAAAGCGCGGGGTTCTTGTAGGCGTCGGGACCGACGACGAAGCCCGCCGTTTCCTGGTTGGTGTTGACCGCCGTGAGCGTCGCAATGACGCGTGTATCCGGCGCGGTGTAGTCGTAACGCAGGCGCGCCTTCTGCTGTTCAAGCCCGGAATCGGCCCGGAAGCCGCCATCATGGAGGACCGCAAAGCTGCCGCGGAGGCCGTGACTTGCAGTGCCGTTCGAGAGCGTCCTGCTTGCCGTTCCTGACGAGCTGAAGAAATCGTCGGGCCCGCCCTGCAAGGTCAATTCGGCATCCTGCTCCGGTGCGGGCGGGCGGCTCAGAAAATTGATGAGACCGTGTTCGGCGTTCGAGCCGTAGCGCGCGCCGCCCGGGCCGCGCACGACCTCGATGCCGCCGGAGATTTCCGGCATCGCCTCCATGAGCGCATTTACATTGGCAAAGCCCGCCGCGCGCATGGGCACGCCATCTTCGAGGTAGAGGAATGAGCCCGCGCCCGCGCCGCCCGTCAGCACGGGAGAGCGGATGGCGGTCAGGTGCTCGGCGCCGCTGCCCTGCTGGATGCCGACGCCCGGCAGGCGGTTCAGCGCTTCGGCCGGCTGGACGGGGCGGATGAAATCCACCTCGAACTCGCCGATCTTCGAGATGTTGCCGGTATGCGTGGCACGCGGGGTGCCGAATCCGGTGGTGGTGACGATCAGTTCATCGAGAATTAGGGTTTGTTCCGTTGCGGTCTCTTCGGCGCCTGCCGGGTGCGCGCCAATGAAGAGGCCAAGGCCGGCCGCAGGAAGAGCCGCGCCGACGCTGCGCAGAATGGTTGCAAGCCGAAATTCCATAACTCGATACACCCCCCTGGAGCGGGCAGAAATCCCGCATATTTCCCTGTCCGGCGGCTCTTTCCGGCCGCTCTGCTGCAATTGTTAGCATGGCAGGGGCAGAGGTCACCCCCTTTTGGCGAGACCGGAAAAGCGCGGCAATCCGCCACGCGCCATTGCAGCGCGGGTTTTCTTGCCGGGCAGTGCGGGCGCGACTAGATTTCGTAGCGTCATGAAGATTTTCGGTACGTCCATTCCGCCGGTTGCACTCTCGGTTGCCATTCTCGCCGTAGCGACGACGGCTGTCGTCTATTCGCCGACGCTTTACCGCATGTTCTGCGAGGCGACGGGTTATGGCGGCACGATCAGTGTGACGCGGGCGATCAATCCCGACCCCGCCTCGCCGATCGGCCCGGCCATGAAGGTGCGTTTCGACGCCAATGTGTCGCCGGGGCTCGACTGGACCTTCGGTCCGGTGGAGCGTGAGGTGGAAGTCTATGCCGGGGTGCCGAAGACCATCTTCTACCGTGCGGTGAACAACAGCAACGAGACCCTGGTTGGCCGAGCCACTTATAATGTGACGCCGGGGATTGCCGGGTATTACTTCAACAAGACGGATTGTTTCTGCTTTACCGAGCAGAAGCTTGAGCCCGGCGAGAGCGCCGAAATGCCCGTCATGTTCTTCATCGATCCCGAGATCGCCACGGATTTCGATACGAAGACGATCCGCACCATCACGCTGTCCTACACTTTCTTCAAGCTCTCTTCGGACGAGGGTTTGATCGCGTCCGCCCGCTCGCTCAGCGAGACGGGTGAGACCCGGCGGAACGAGCTCTCGACGGCGGAGACCGCCGAGTTCACGAACAACGTGCAGCGGCTTCGCTGATAACGGTCTTTCGTTCCCGCATCCCTTCACTTTCCCTGTCTCGTATCCGGCGTTGCACAAACAAATGGCAATGCGCTTTCGCGCCTGCCTGATTTGCGAGCCGATTGGTGTCCTGACGGTTGCTGCGGCGCAGTAAACGGCGTTTCGCGTTCTGGCATGGCGCTTGCGAAGAAGGTTACCGGCAGCGGCTAGGGTTCCGGCTTCGCATGAGTGAGACAAGTACGCGAAGTGTCTGGTCCGAGAGCCGCACCCTGTCCGGTGAACAGCGGGCAGGTACACGGCGGGACAAAAGCCCGGGAGACGGATGTAATGCGAGGGTTGGCATTGCAATACCGCCGTGACGCCAATCCTCCGTTTTTGAAACGCGATCACTTGATCCGGAGGACTGGCTATATGACTTCATTCAGACTCTCTTCTCTCAGAAATTTCGTGGCGGCCCTTGCGGTTGTGGCGTTCGCATTCGCGTCGTTCTCGCCCGCCCATGCCGAGCCCAAGAAGGACTTCAAGGTGGCCTGGTCGATCTATGTCGGCTGGATGCCCTGGGGTTATGCGATGGACAATGGCATCGTGAAGAAGTGGGCGGACAAGTACGGCATCAATATCGAAGTCGTTCAGTTCAACGACTATATCGAGGCGATCAACCAGTACACGGCCGGCGCCTATGATGGCGTGATGGCGACCAATATGGACGCGCTGGCCATTCCGGCGGCGGGTGGCGTCGACTCGACCATCCTCATCATCTGCGACTATTCGAACGGCAACGACGTCATCATCCTCAAGGACAAGGACAAGCTGGAGGACATCAAGGGCCAGCGCGTCAATCTCGTCGAGCTGTCGGTTTCGCACTACACGCTGGCACGCGGTCTTGAATCGGTCGGTCTCACGGAAAAGGACGTGACGGTCGTCAACACGTCCGATGCCGACATGATCGCCGCTTACGGCACGCCGAGCGTGACGTCCGTCGTGACGTGGAACCCGATGGCGGCCGAAATCCTCTCGGGCCCCAATGCCTACAACGTATTCGACTCATCGAAGCTTCCCGGTGAAATCCAGGACTCGCTGGTCGTGAATACGCAGACGCTCAAGGACAATCCCGATTTCGCCAAGGCGATGACGGGCATCTGGTACGAGACGATGGCGCTGATGTCGGCCGATGACGAGGCCGCCAAGGCCGCGAAGACCGCAATGGGCGTGGCCTCGGGCACGGACCTTGCCGGCTATGAGATGCAGCTTGCGGCGACCCAGATGTTCTACAAGCCGGAAGACTACATCGCCTTCACGGAAGGCAATCTCGCGGAAGTGACTTCGTTCGTGACGAAGTTCCTGTTCGATCACGGTCTGCTCGGCGAGGGCGCGACTTCGCCCGGCTATATCGGCATCGAGCTTGCGGATGGCACGATCGTCGGCGACGGGAACAACGTGCTGCTCCGCTACAACACCGAGTACGCAAAGATGGCGGCCGAAGGAAAGCTCTGACGGCAACCGAAACTCATCTTAGCGAGTAACGTCATGCGTAGATTGATCAACCGGCGGCCCGACATTGCGACGCGGTTCGGACTCATGCTCCTGCCCTTCGTGCTTGTCATCATCGCCTATATGGTTGCATCCGAGGCGCGGCTTTCGGTGAATCCGAACGACAAGCTGCTTCCCGGATGGTCGACGATCTCGGCGGCAATCGAGCGCATGGCGTTTCAACCGGACCAGCGTACCGGCAATTACCTGCTCTGGACGGACACGATGTCGAGCCTGCAAAGGCTCGGCATCGGTGTCGCCGTGGCAACGCTGATCGGCGGCATATTCGGCGTGCTGCAGGGGCTGATACCGCATTTCCGGGCGACGTTCAGCGCCTTCACCGGCGTCCTCTCCATGATCCCGCCGCTGGCGGTGCTGCCCATTCTCTTCATCATGTTCGGTCTTGGCGAGTTGTCCAAGGTGGTGCTCGTCGCCATCGGCATCGCACCCTTCATCATTCGCGATCTGGCGCTCCGCACCGAGGCGATCCCGCACGAGGAAATCATCAAGGCGCAGACGCTCGGCGCGTCGACCTGGCAGATCATATTGCGTGTCGTCGTGCCCCAGATGCTGCCCCGGCTCATCGATGCTGTGCGGCTTTCGCTCGGCGCCGCATGGCTCTTTCTCATCGCGGCGGAAGCGATCGCTTCCGACAGCGGGCTTGGCTACCGGATATTTCTGATGCGGCGTTATCTCGCGATGGATGTGATCCTGCCCTATGTGATGTGGATTACCTTCCTCGCCTTTGCGCTCGATCTCGCGTTGCGGCTGTTCCAGCGCGCCGCGTTCCGCTGGATGTATCGGGGGAATGGCGCATGACAAGAGTCGTTGTCGAAAATCTCTGGAAGGTCTATGGCGACCAGACCGTGCTCGAGAATATCAATTTCGAGGTTGCACCGGGCTCATTCATTTCCCTTGTCGGTCCGTCCGGCTGCGGTAAATCGACATTTCTTCGCATGATGCTGGGCGATGAAGCGCCGACGCGGGGACGAATCCTGATCGATGGCGAGGTGCTTGAGGACGAGCCGTCGCCGGACAGGGGTGTGGTCTTCCAGAAATATTCCGTCTTCCCGCATCTGACCGCCCTGCAGAACGTGATGCTTGGCCTTGAGCTGGCGCAGAGCCCCGTTCTCGGCCGCCTGTTCGGGCGCAAGCGCCGCTCGGCGCGCGTGGCCGCGATCGAAATGCTCCAGAGCGTCGGGCTTTCGCATGCCGTGAACAAATATCCGGCGGAGCTCTCCGGCGGCATGCAGCAGCGCCTTGCGATTGCGCAGGCGCTCATCAAGAAGCCGAAGATTCTATTGCTCGATGAGCCCTTTGGCGCGCTCGATCCGGGCATCAGGGCGGAAGTGCACGAGATCATGCTGCGCCTGTGGCGCGAGGAAAAGATGACCATCTTCATGGTGACGCACGATCTGTCCGAGGCCTTCAAGCTGGGCACACGCGTAATCGCGTTCGATCGCGTGCGGACACGCCCTGAAGAAATGAAGGCCTATGGCGCCACCATCACTTTCGATCTGAAGGTCGACGGGAAAAGCATTCCGCCGCAGGCGCCGGCCAAGCCGCCGCTCGCGGCAGCGGCACAATAGAAATTTGCCGGACGGGACGGCCCGTCCGGTACTGAAGGCTCCGGGAGACCGGAGAGAATGCCTGGACGGCCAGGCTTCGGCCCGGGGAAACCCGGCGCGCAAAAGGAGAAGCGCGATGGCGGAAGCAAACCGCAAGGAAAAATATACCGGCCCATACGCCGCCCAGCAGGAGCGGTACGACGTGCTCTTCAGCGGTGCAAAGGCGCGAAAGAAGGACATGGCGGATGCGCCGCGCAACCCCGCCGTTCTGCCGCCGCAGCTGGTCCGCTCGTCTGAGGTGCTTGCGGGAGGGTGGGGCCATGCGCTTCCAGTGAAGCGCGGCGAGACGCTCCGGATCATCAACACGCATGGAACGCCGGGTGTATCGGTCATCATCTACAACGCAGCGGATATGAGCGAGCGGCTCAATGCCGGCGACACGATGAAAGTGCAGTGGAGCGCGCGGCTGACCCGCGGGGCCGGACTGTTCTCCGATATGGGGCGCGTGCTCGCCTCGATCACGGACGACACTTTCGGCGATCACGATGCACTGACAGGCGGCTCGACACCGGGCAGCAACGCCGAGCGCTACGGCGATGCCGGATTGCGCAGCACGTATGGAAACTTCGTGCTGCTTGCTTCGAAGCATGGGCTCGACAAGCGGGATATTCCTCCCTGCGTGACGTTCTTCGCGCCTGTGAAAGTGGACGCGGAGGGCCGCTTCCACTGGGAAGGCGAAGGCTCGGCACCGGGCGGCTATGTCGACCTTCGCGCCGAACTCGACATTCTCGTCTTCGTGTCCAATGCGCCGCACCCCTTTGCCCCCGGTCCCTACGCTCCAAGCGAGATCGAACTCCTCGTCTGGAAGTCTCCTCCGCCGGCACCCGACGATTTCTGCCGCACAGCCTCGGAAGAGGCGGTCCGGGGATTTGAAAACAATGCGCGCTACCTCGCCGCGCGCGGGGAGGAGTGAAGGCCATGAGCATTCCAAATCGCAATGAATCGACGGCAGTCTATGACTTTACCGTGCCGGCGCTCCGGCCCTGGTCGCATGAAGTGAAGAAGGGTCAAATCCTGCGCATCGTCGATCTCGAAGGCTGCCAGGCGGTCGATACGCTGTTCTATTCGAAGGCCGATCCGTCGGAGCGCTACAGCGCGCAGGATACGGTCCGGGTGCAGGGCTCGCCCTATGTGACGGCGGGCACGAAGCTCATCTCGAATTTGGGTAATGTGATGGGTGTTGTGATCGCCGACACATCCGGCAATCACGATACATCGGCGGGCGCCTGCTCGGCCGAGGCGAATACGGTGCGCTTCGGCTACGAGACGCGCTACATGCATAGCTGCCGCGACAATTTCGTGATGGAGCTTTCGCGCCACGGACTGACGAAGCGCGACATCGTATCGAACATCAACTTCTTCATGAATGTGCCGGTCGAGGAAGACGGGACGCTTGCCATTGTCGACGGGATTTCCAAACCGGGCGATTACGTGGAGATACGCGCGGAGATGGATCTGCTCTGCGTGATCTCGAATTGCCCGCAGGTGAACAATCCCTGCAATGGCTTCAATCCCACTCCCGTTCGCACATTGATCTGGGACGCCTGATGCGTTCCCGTCCGGCGGTATTCCGCCGGGCGCCATCGGAGGCCCGATGTTCAAGAAAGTTCTGATCGCCAATCGCGGCGAGATAGCGGTCCGCGTCATCAAGACGCTCAGGCGCATGGGTATATCGCCCGTTGCGATATATTCCGAAGCGGATCGCTTCGCGCCGCATGTGCGGCTTGCGGACGAGGCGGTCTGTGTCGGACCGGCGCCGGTCGCGGAAAGCTATCTAGATATCGACGCCATTCTCGCCGCGGTAAGGACGACCGGTGCCGAGGCCGTTCATCCGGGCTACGGGTTCCTCAGCGAAAATCCCGAGTTTGCCGCCGCGCTCACGCGTGAAGGTGTCGCCTTTATCGGGCCGCGGCCCGAACATATGCGCGCCTTTGCGCTGAAGCACACCGCGCGCGAGCTCGCGGAGAAGAGTGGCGTTCCGCTGCTGCCCGGATCGCCGCTCATCGTCGATCTCGACGATGCGCTGACGCGGGCAGACGAGATCGGCTATCCCGTCATGCTGAAAAGCACGGCGGGAGGCGGCGGCATCGGTCTGCAGCTCTGCCATTCCGCCGATGACATGCCCCGCCTCTACGAGACGGTGCGGCGGCTTGCACTTGCGAACTTCAAGGATAGCGGCCTCTTCCTGGAGAAGTATGTCGCCGCCGCCCGTCACATCGAGGTGCAGATTTTCGGAGACGGGGCGGGAAACGTCATCGCGCTTGGCGAACGCGACTGCTCGGCCCAGCGCCGCAACCAGAAGGTGATCGAGGAGACGCCCGCGCCGGGACTGGGCGAGGCGGAGCGCGCAGCTCTCCATGAAGCGGCGGTGCGGCTTGGCGAGACGGTTTCCTATGCGTCGGCCGGCACGGTCGAGTTCATCTATGACGAGGAAAAGAAAAAGTTCTATTTCCTCGAGGTGAATACGAGGCTTCAGGTCGAGCATCCGGTGACGGAGGAAGTGACCGGGCTCGATCTCGTCGAGTTGATGGTGCGGCAGGCAGCGGGCGAGCTTGGTGCACTCAAGCGGTTCGAGCGCGCGCCGCAGGGACACGCGATCGAGGTCCGGCTCTATGCCGAAGATCC
>JAJLKS010000519.1:0-2402 GCA_033838765.1 Alphaproteobacteria bacterium | reverse complement strand
AATCCAGAAGCCAAAACGAACAGAATTAGCGCAGTAAACGACTCATAAAATAATCGTCTTGGCCCGGCTTGTCCGGGCCATCCACGTCTTCCTTTCGAGCCTCAACCTGCGCATCATCTGAGCATGAAAGGCGGTTGGATCTACATCGTCACCAATAAGCCGGACGGGACGCTGTATGTCGGCGTCACGTCGGATATTCGCCGCCGTGCTTCGGAGCATCGGGACGGAACCTATGAGGGTTTCGCCAAACGCTACGGATTGAAGCGGCTTGTGTTCATGGAACGTCATGAGGCAATCGAAAGCGCCATAGCGCGGGAGACCCGAATCAAGAAATGGCCGCGCTCATGGAAAGTGCGGCTCATCCATGAGATCAATCCGGACTGGGATGATCTCTACGAGACGCTCAACTTCTGAAATCTCTTCCCCTAAATCGTCATGACCCGCTTTAGGCGGGTCATCCACGTCTTCGCATGCTCGGACTGGAAGTAAAGACGTGGATGGCCCGGACAAGCCGGGCCATGACGAATTTGGCTTGGTAGTTGGAACTAATTCTAAAGCTGACAATGCAACGGGCAGGAGGGTGGGTCTCACAGAGAACCGGTTCCTCAAAGCTTCGATGTCAATCGTCACTTCCTTCTGCGTAGGCGTAGGCGCGAGCTTCAATGTCCATCATGGTTGGCGAAAGCAGCGCCCACGCTTCCTCACGTCCTGATGTTCCTTTGGGGGTAGCCAGCAATGAAGCCCAGGCACATGTCATTGAATGAAAGAGATATTCAACTGAGTCGATCTCGGCCTTCAGGTATCCCATCGAAGGGTTAAGAGCGACTTGAGCGAGGCGCGCGTCGAAATACTCAGGACTTTGAGTTTTCCAATCGCGGGTAGCATCAGGAGCCTCCACACGGGCACACAATAATAGAAAATGATACCAAGCACGCGATGTGGTGTCGCCGGAGCGTTCACTCGCGGAAATTGCAGCTAGGCTTCGACCGACCGCATTTGCCGCGTTTATGGAATTTCCAATATGGCGGGAGTACGCCGCTCGCTTAAAAATTCCGACCATATTCTTGCTCTGCTCTGCTGCAAACTATCGCTTAATAACAAAATGACCTCACGGCCACTTCACCGCCGGCGGCATCGACGACAATATCGAATTCACATTCCCGCCCGTCTTGAGCCCGAACACCGTTCCCCGGTCGTAGAGCAGGTTGAACTCGACATAGCGCCCGCGCCGCACGAGCTGTTCCTCGCGCTCGTCTTCCGTCCACGCCTCGTTCATGTGGCGGCGGACGAGTTTCGGATAGACGCTGAGAAACGCCCGGCCCACATCCTGCGTGAACGCGAAGTCCTTGTCCCAGTCGCCCGTGTTGAGGTGGTCGTAGAAAATCCCGCCCGTGCCGCGCGGCTCGTTCCGGTGGGGCAGGAAGAAATATTCGTCGCACCATTTCTTGAAGCGCGGATAATAGTCCGGGTCATGCCTGTCGCAGGCCGCCTTGTAGGCCGCGTGAAATTCCACCGTATCCGGATGATCCTCGCGCCGCTGCTCGTCGAGCACGGGCGTGAGATCGCCCCCGCCGCCGAACCAGCTCTTCGTCGTATAGACATGCCGCGTGTTCATGTGCACCGCCGGCACGCGCGGGTTCTGCATATGCGCGATGAGCGAAATGCCCGACGCCCAGAAGCGCGGATCGTCTTCCGCCCCCTGCATCTGTTTGCGGAACTCTTCGGAAAATTCGCCATGCACGGTCGAGATGTGAACGCCCACCTTCTCGAAGACGCGGCCATGCATGACCGACATCTCGCCGCCGCCTTCGTCCTTGCTTCCGTCGCCGCGCTTCCACGGCGTCCGCTCGAAGCGCCCGGCAGGCCGGTCGGCGAAGGTGCCGGTCAGCTCGTCTTCCAGCCTCTCGAACTCGGCGCAGATCATGTCGCGCAATTCGCGGAACCAGCCCTCGGCCCGCGCCTTGCGCGCGGCAATCGTCGTCTCGTCGGTCATCTCGTCTTCTTTATGTCTGGCGGAAACTGCCTCTACTTACCCGCCCGGAAAGCCGCCGGGAAAGCCATTTGTCTGCCGGAGCGCCTCGGAGAGCACCATGGCGGCCGCCAGCGCCACATTGAGCGAGCGGGCAGGGGGCCGCATCGGCACGAGAATGCGCGCATCCGCCGCCTCATGCACGGCTTGCGGAACGCCGGCGCTCTCCCGCCCGAGTAGAAGTATGTCGGTTGGCTGAAAGGCAAAGCGGGTGAAGGGCACCGCCGCCTTCGTCGTCAGAAGCACGATCCGCGCCCCCGCCGGGCGCTCAGTTGAGAATGACTCCCAACAACTATGCCGTTTCACTTCGCCCAGCGCGCCATAGTCCATGGCGGCGCGTTTCAGGTCGCGGTCGTCCCAGGGGAAGCCGCAT
>JAJLKS010000518.1:0-10147 GCA_033838765.1 Alphaproteobacteria bacterium | reverse complement strand
CGATGGGCGACAGATGCAGCGTCCATAGGGGCGGCGCCCAATAGAGCGGGTTCGGCCCCAGCACGGCCTCGTTATAGGTCATCGAAAGCCAGACGATGCCGATAAGCGAGAGGATCGAGAAGCTCGCAAGCCAGGCCCGCTCGCTGATCAGGCCGACAATCGCCCCGCGAAGCGCCGTGCCCGCCACAACGAGATGGATCGCCAGAAAGAAGGCCGAAGCCGCCCAGAGACTTGTCATCATGTCCTCCCCTGCTTCATAACAGCGTTATAGAAGATGGGGGAGGGGGCATCATTCCGCAAGCCCTTTGAGCGAAGACCGGCCTCAGGCGGTCGTATCCACCTTGCCGCCGTTCTGCGCGCCCCCGTCGTCCTTTGCCACGCCGACCCGGGCCGCGCGGAGCAGCCGGTCGCCGATACGGTAACCCGCTTCGAGCACATGGACCACGGTGCCCGCCGGATGCTCCGTGCCGGGCACCTCGAACATGGCCTCGTGATGGTTCGGGTCGAAACGCTCGCCGGGCTTCGGCGTGATTTCGCGGATGCCGTTCCGCTCGAAAGCGGCGGTGAGGAGGCGTTCGGTCATTTCCACGCCCTCGATCATGGCCTTGAGGCTGTCGCCCGCGGCGTCGCGCTCTTCCTGTTTGAGGGTCGCGAGCGCGCGGCGCAGATTGTCGGAGACTTCCAGCATGTCGCGGCCGAAACCGGCATTGGCATAGCGCGCCGCATCCTGCTTCTCGCGTTCGGCGCGCTTGCGGGTGTTTTCCATTTCGGCGGCGGCGCGCAGCAGCCGGTCGCGGAGATCGGCATTCTCGGCCTCGATCGCGGCAATATCCGGCCCGGCAACGGCGTCTGGTGCCGCCTCGCCCTGGGCGGCGGGCTCTTCCTTCAGCGTTTCGGCCAGTTCCTCGGCAGCTTCCTGTGCCCCGGTGTCCTGCTTCTTCGTCTCGTCGGTCATTGTCTTTCCGGTTCTTCCTGTCCGCTCAAGGGGGTGTCCCGGTCCGATGTGCGCGCGGCGGCCCGATATGTCAACCGGGCAGGGCGCCGCAAGGCGCTCAGTTGATGAGCCGGCCCACCAGCTTGGCCGTGTAATCGACCATGGGGATCACGCGCGCATAATTGAGCCGCGTCGGGCCGATCACGCCAAGCACACCCACCACGCGCTGCTGCGTGTCCATATAGGGGCTGACGATGAGGGACGAGCCCGAGAGCGAAAAGAGCTTGTTTTCCGAGCCGATGAAGATGCGCACACCATCGGCTTCTTCCGCAAGCCCGAGAAGCTGCACGAGATCGCGTTTGTTTTCGAGCTCGTCGAAAAGAAGACGGATGCGCTCAAGGTCTTCCACCGCATGCACATCTTCCAGAAGCCGCGACCGGCCGCGCACGATGAGCGATTTCGCCAGCGGATCGTTCGAGGCGCCCGCGCCCGACCAGGTGGCGAGACCGGCCTCGATCACCTTGGCGGTGAGTTCGTTGAGCTGGGCCTTCTGCGTTTCGAGTTCGCGCGCGATGAGCGCCTTCGCCTCTTCTAGGGTGCGGCCGCGGAGCTGCGCATTGAGATAATTGGTCGCTTCCGCCAGCGCCGAAGGGGTAAGCCCCTTGGGAATGTCGATGACGCGGTTTTCGACCGCGCCGCCTTCCGTCACGATCACGACGAGCGCGCGGCCCTGATCGATCGGCACGAATTCGATATGCTTCAATGCCGCATCATAGGTCGGCGCGACAACGAAGCCCGCTGCGTGACTGAGGCCGGAAAGCAGCTTCGAGGCCTCGTCCAGCACGTCTTCGACGCTCTTGTGGGAGCCGGCCACCTGCCGTTCGATCGAGACACGCTCCTCGTCGGAGAGGTCGCCGATCTCAAGGAGCCCGTCCACGAACATGCGAAGCCCGGCTTCCGTCGGCACGCGGCCCGCACTCGTATGCGGCGAAAAAATGAGGCCGAGGGCTTCGAGATCCGACATCACATTGCGGATCGAGGCGGCGGAAAGCGAAATGGGCAGGTGGCGCGACAGGAAGCGCGAGCCCACCGGCTCGCCGGTCTCAAGATAGGTCTCGACCACCCGGCGCAGGATCTCGCGCGAGCGCTCGTTGAGATCCATCACGCCGACCATGTCTCGCTCCGCCTCCATCCTGAGGGTAAGTCCCTGAAACTCGACAATAATTTAATGCGCTTTCCCGCCACTGGAAACCTGTAATCGGCGAAAAGGCCGCGTGGCGCCAGATAGGAAGGGCAGGGCGTCCCGTCAACCGCCCGCCTGCCTTTACGGCAAGCCCGCCCCCATGTAACAAGACCCCGAACAGAAAGACAAAACCAAGCCAGTACTGGAACTCCGATATGCGTCCTTCCGGCCGTCAACCGCATGAAATGCGGGCCGTCAGCTTCGAACCCGGCGTCGCCAAGCATGCCGAAGGCTCCTGCCTCGTCCGCTTCGGCGATACCCATGTCCTCTGCACGGCAAGTCTGGAAGAGCGCGTGCCGCCGTTCCTGAAGGGTGGCGGACAGGGCTGGGTGACGGCGGAATACGGAATGCTGCCGCGCTCGACCCATGAGCGCATGCGCCGCGAGGCGGCCCAGGGCAAGCAGTCCGGCCGCACGCAGGAAATCCAGCGCCTGATCGGCCGTTCGCTGCGCGCCGTGGTGGACCTGCGCGCGCTTGGCGAACGCCAGATCAGCGTCGATTGCGACGTCATTCAGGCCGATGGCGGCACGCGCACGGCCTCGATCACCGGCGCCTGGATCGCGCTGCACCAGTGCATCGAATGGATGCGCGCCCGCTCGATGATTTCCGCACCTGTCATCAAGGACCATGTCGCGGCCATTTCCTGCGGCATCTATCAGGGCGTGCCCGTCACCGATCTCGACTATGCCGAGGACTCGACCGCCGATACGGATGCGAATTTCGTCATCACGGGGCAGGGCGGCATCTGCGAAATCCAGGGCACGGCGGAAGCCGATCCCTTTTCGGAAGAGGAATTCCTCTCCCTGCTGAAACTCGCCAAGGGCAGCGTTGCCGATCTCGTGGCGATGCAGAAGGAAGCCATATCGAAATGACGCGGAAATTCGAGGGCGGCAAGCTCGTCGTCGCGAGCCACAATCCCGGCAAGGTGCGGGAGATCGGCGATCTGCTCGCGCCGTTCGGCATCGAGACCGTTTCGGCGGGCGATCTCGGCCTCGACGAGCCGGAAGAAACCGGCGACACGTTCCGCGCCAATGCCGAACTGAAGGCGCTTGCCGCCGCGACAGCCGCGAACCTGCCCGCGCTCGCCGATGACAGCGGCCTTTGCGTGAATGCGCTCAATGGGGCACCGGGCATTCATTCCGCGCGCTGGGCGGGACCGTCGAAGGATTTCGAATTCGCGATGGAAAAACTCCGCCGGGGCATGCTTGAGGCGGGCCCCGTCGATGTCGGCGCTCATTTCATCTGCGGCCTCGCGCTCGCCTGGCCCGACGGCCATGTCGAATATTTCGAAGGCCGCGTCGATGGCGAACTCACCTGGCCGCCGCGCGGCGACAAGGGCTTCGGCTACGATCCGATCTTCATCCCCGGAGGCCACGACATCACCTTCGGCGAAATGGAGCCGCAGGCAAAGCACGACATGTCCCATCGCGCCGACGCCTTCCGGCAGCTCGTGAATGCCTGTTTCGCAAAATAGCGCTGCCGCGCCCGAAGAAACCGAAGGCGGCTTCGCCGTCTATGTCCACTGGCCCTTCTGCCAGTCGAAATGCCCCTATTGCGATTTCAATTCCCATGTCGCCGCCAATGTCGATCAGGCGGAATGGGGGGCAGCGCTTACGCGCGAGCTTGAACATATGCGGGCGCTCTCAGGGCCCCGCCTCGTGCGCTCCGTCTTTTTTGGCGGCGGCACGCCGTCGCTCATGCTGCCCGCAACAGTGGATGCGGTGCTGACGAAGATCGCCGGTCTCTGGACGATGGAGGAGGGCGCCGAGATCACGCTGGAAGCGAACCCGACCAGCGTCGAGGCGGATCGCTTCAAGGGCTACAGCGCCGCGGGCGTCAACCGGCTGTCGCTCGGCGTCCAGTCGCTCGACGATGCGCAACTGAAATTTCTGGGAAGATTGCACAGCGCCGATGAAGCGCTGCGCGCCATTGCGCTTGCACGCGAAACATTTCCGCGCCTCTCCTTCGATCTCATCTATGCCCGGCCAGGCCAGACGAAAGAGGCATGGGAGAAGGAGCTTCGCGCCGCCCTTGCCCATGCGGCGGATCATCTCTCGCTCTACCAGCTTACCATCGAGCCGGAGACGGCCTTCGCGCGGCTCCATGAAAAGGGCGCCTTTGTTCTGCTGGATGACGACGAGGCGGCGGCGCTTTATGCGCTGACCGGCGATGTCTGCGCGGCAGCAGGATTATCCGCCTACGAAGTATCGAACTACGCAAAACCCGGTGCGGAATCGCGCCACAATCTCGTCTATTGGCGCTATGGCGATTATGCGGGCGTGGGTCCCGGCGCGCATGGGCGCATCACGGCGGATGGGAGGCGTATCGCCACCCGCGCGCGCAAGGCGCCGGGCGGCTGGCTTGCCGAAGTGAAGCGTAATGGCCATGGCCTCGAAGCGCAGGAAGACATCTCGGCGGCCGAGCAGGGCGATGAAATGATGCTGATGGGGCTTCGCCTGTCCGAAGGCGTCTCGCTCGCGCGTCATGCGCGGATGGCGGGCAAGCCTATAGAGGATAGCCGCATCGCCGCCCTCGCCGCCGACGGGCTCCTTGCCCGCGACGGCGGCAAGATCCGCGCAAGCGATGAGGGCCGCATGGTCCTCGATGCGGTGCTCGCGCGTCTGCTTGCCTGATCTCAGAAAATCCGCGGATTGAAACTTGCGGGCGCCGGGTCGATCACCACCGCGCCTGTCGGGCGGATTTCGAGAATGGCAAGGCCTCGGTCCGTGCTGCCATCCGGGTTGAAGCGGAAAATCCCGTCGACGCCGGCAAAGCCGTCTTCGTTGGTCAGCGTTTCCTGCGTATAGCGCTCGCCTTCCGGCAGGCCCGAAAGCGCAACCGCAAGGCTCACCGCGTCATAGCCGAGACTTGCGATGCGCGGCGGCGTCGCGCCATAGGCGCGGCGATAGCGCTCCAGAAACTGAGCATGGGCCTCGGGCGGCGGCGCCGGATACCAGGCCGCATTGAGCGGCGGCTCGCGCGTGAGCGAGGCATCGTCCCAGGCGCCGGTGCCGATGAATTTCACCTTGCGCGGATCGACATCGTAATAGGGCAGGAGCGGCGCAATGGATTTGAGCCCCTGTCCGCCCTCGGGCAGAAACAGCACTTCGTAATTTCCTTCGCCATAGGCGCGCGCGACGCGCTGCGCCGGGTCGTACATGGCTTGCGGGTCCGCGGGATAGCTGGTCTGCGCAACGATGGTGCCTGCGCGATTCCCAACTGCCCGGTCGAATGCGGCACGCACCCGCTCGCCATAGCTGCCCTGCGGATAGAGTGCGGCAAAGCGCGTCATGCCCTGCAGCGAAACATAATCGACGATCCGTTCCACATCCTGCCCGAGCGGGAAGGAGAGAAGATGGACGCCGGGCCCGCCGACCGAACTGTCGGAGGAAAAGGCGATGACCGGCACGTTCAGCTCGCGGGCGAGCGGCGCGACGGCGGTCACTTCCTCGGCAAAGAGCGGCCCGATGATGAGTTCGGCCCCAGCATCGAGGGCTTCTCGCGCCGCCTGCCTTGCCCCCGCCGCGGTGCCGCCGGTCGGCTTCGGGATCAGCAGCACATTCGGCGTGTCGAACTCGAACAGCGCGAGCTGCGCCGTATTGTAGAGCGCGTTCGAGAGCGTGCGGACATTGTCGCGGGGCGAATTGAACGGCAGCAGCAGCGCCACCCGCACGGGCCGTTCGGTTCCCATGAAGGCCGGCGTGATGAAGCGCGAGGGATCGCGCGTCGCGGGCGGCGGCGTCACCACCGGCGGCGGTGTGACCTCCACCCTTGGCGGCACCTGAACCTGAGGCGCGGGCTGCGGCTTTCCGCCCCCCAGCGTGTCGCAGGCCGCGAGCAGCAGTGCCGCGCCGAATGCGACCGCCGTCTTCAGCGCGGTGAAACGGGAGAAACGGGCAGGGCGGGCAGGGTTTTTCACCGGTAAGTCCTGAACTGTCGAACGGAAGAGGGGCGCAGGCGCCGCTTGCGGGCAGATTAGGCGCGGGACCGGCCCAAGTAAACCGCGCCCCTGCGCGGTGGATCATTGCAAAAGCGCCCCGCCGGGGCCAAGGTCCGCGGATGGAAAGAGACATCATATCCGCGCGCCCCGCCCCCGGCCTTTATGTCACCGCCACGCCCATCGGCAATGCGGGCGACATCACGCTGCGGGCGCTCGATCTGCTGGCGCGCTGCGACCTTGTGCTTTGCGAGGATACGCGGGTGACGGCAAAGCTCTTTGCAATCCACAATATTTCGGTGAGGACGGCGCCCTATCACGATCACAATGCCGCCGAAATGCGCCCGCGCGTGCTGAAGCGGCTCGAGGCAGGCGAGGCGGTCGCGCTCGTTTCGGATGCGGGAACGCCGCTTGTCTCCGACCCCGGCTACAAGCTCGTGCAGGAGGCGATCGCCGCCGGTCATCATGTGACGGCGCTGCCCGGTGCCTCCTCCGTGCTGGCGGCGCTGACGCTCGCAGGCCTCCCGACAGACCGTTTCTTCTTTGCAGGCTTCCTGCCCCCGAAGCAGGAGGCGAGGCGCAAGGAACTGGCCGAACTGGCCGCGATCCCCGCAACGCTCGTTTTTCTCGAAAGCGCGAACCGCCTTGCCGCCGTCCTTGCGGATATGGCGGCATCGCTGGGCAGCCGCGAGGCGGCGGTTGCCCGCGAACTCACCAAGAAATTCGAGGAAGTGCGGCGCGGGACGCTCGGCGAACTTGCCGCCCATTACGAAGAGGCGGGCCCGCCGAAAGGCGAGATCGTCATCGTCGTGGGCCCGCCCGAAAGGCGCGCCGCGCTCTGCGCCCATGAGGTCGACGCCATGCTCGAAAACGCGCTCGCCCGCGCCTCGCTCAAGGATGCCGTCGCCGAGGTCGTCGCCATGACGGGCCTGCCGCGGCGCGATATCTATGCCCGCGCGCTTGAAATTTCGGGCGCGAAATAGAATGGGCCGCAAGGGTGATGCAGCGACGGGCCGCGCCGCCCACCGCCTCGGCCTTCGCGCGGAGCTGCTGGCTGCAATGCTGCTGCGGCTCAAGGGCTATCGCATCCTCGCACAGCGGCTGAAGACGCCCGCCGGCGAAATCGACATGGTGGCGCGCCGCGGCCGCGCCCTTGCCATTGTCGAGGTCAAGGCGCGCGGCGACGAGACGGGCGCGGCCGAGGCGCTCCAGCCGCGACAGCTGAAAAGGCTCGAGCGCGCAGCCGCCCATTTCCTCGGGCGCAATCCGGCACTCGCTTCTCTCGATCTGCGTTTCGATGTCGTGCTGGTCACGCCCTTCCGGCTTCCCCGTCACATGCAGGATGCCTGGCGGCCATAATCCTGCCGTATCGCAACCCTCATCTTTCGCCCGGCACGATATTGCCCCTTTCTGATTCTCGGAGATTTCCGGCCATGAAGACCATTTCCGCACTCGCGCTCCTTGGCGCTCTCTCGCTTGGTCCCCCCTTGCTTGGCGGCTGCGTGCCGCTCGCCATCGGGGCAGGCGGCGCGGCGGCCATCGGCGCATCGCAGGAGCGCGGTCTCGAGCAGGCGGTCGACGACAATCAGATCGCCTTCGAAATAAACCGGAAGCTCCTTGCCGAAGACTCCTCGCTTTATGGCGGCGTCGCCACGCAGGTGCGCAAGGGCCGCGTGCTGCTTACCGGCTCCGTGCCGAAGCCGGAAGACCGCATCACCGTGACGCGCATCGTCTGGACGATCGGCGGCGTGAAGGAAGTCATCAACGAATTGCGGGTCGGAGAAAAGGGCGGTTTTTCGCAGTCGCTCAACGATACGACGATCACCACGCGGCTGCGTACGCGCCTCACCGCCGACAGCAATGTCGGCAGTCTCAATTATTCCATCGAGACCGTGAACGGCACGATCTATCTCATGGGCACAGCGCGCGATCAGGCCGAACTCGATCGCGTCATTGCGCATGCACGCGACATTTCCGGCGTGCGGAATGTCGTCTCCTATGTCGAGGTGAAGCGGAAATGATGCGCCGCATCGGCTAGACTCTCGCGGCGCGGCGTTTCATTTCGGCGCTTGCGGGCGCGGTCTTTTCCGCGCCAAGATGCGTCATGGGCAATATGCAGCACAGTCTCGAAAGCGAGTTGCGCGCCGCAGGCGATGCGCGCGACGAAGATATCGACATTGCGCATGTTGCCCTGATGCTTGCGGCCTGCGACAGGCCGGAGATCGCGCTCGCGCCCTACCGCGATCATCTCGATGAACTCGTTGGCGCCGCGCGCGATGCGATGGGCGAGAAGCAAGCGCCGGTGCATGTGGCGGCGGGTGTTCTCTCGGGCGTCATGGCCGGGCGCTACCGCTATCTCGGCGATGCCGAAACCTATGACGATCCGAAAAACGCAAACCTTGCCCATGTGATCGACAGGCGGAAAGGCCTGCCCGTCACGCTCGGCATTCTCTATATCCACATCGCGCGAAATCTCGGGCTCGAAATCGCGGGTCTGAATTTCCCGGGCCATTTCGTGCTGCGGCTGCGCGGCCCGGGCGAGGCGCTGGTGATCGATCCCTTCAATGGCGGCCAGCCGCTCGATGCCGCCGATCTGCTCGCACTGATCCGCAGCGTCGAGGGGCCGGATGCGCGGCTTACGCCCGAAGCCTGCGAGGCGGTCGGTACGCGAGATATTCTGCTCCGGCTTGAAAACAACATTCTCTCGCGTGCCATTCGCGGGGGCGATTTTGCACGCGCCCGTGAAGTCGTGACGCGGATGATCTGGCTCGCGCCGCAGCGCGCGGGGCTGCGCTTCGAGCTCGGGCGGCTCGAGGTGCATGCGGGCCATATGGGGGCGGCGGCCGATGCCTTTGCAACCTGCGTCGATCTGGCGACGGATATCGGCGAAACAAGGATTGCAGGCATGGCCGAGGAGGCGCTCCGCCAGTTGAAGACCCGCCTCAACTGACGGCCTCTCTTTTGGCCGATCGTCATTTTTTGCTCGCAAAGCGCGGGCAAGCCCCCCATCTTTCCCCGAACCGGTATCAGGCCGCGCCGCAAGACGCGGCGCAGCGATCGCGAGAAGAACAAAATGAGCCTATCCGTCGCCATCCAGATGGACCCGATCCACAGCATCAACATCAATGCGGATTCAACCTTCGCGCTCGGGCTGGAGGCGCAGGCGCGCGGCCACAAGCTTTTCTATTACGAGCCGCTGGACCTTTCGATGCGCGACGGCCGTGCCTATGCCCAGATGCGCGAGCTGACGCTCCGCCGCGAGATCGGCAATCATTCGACGCTCGGCAGCCGCGAGAAGGTGCATCTCGAAGAGGTGGATGTGGTGCTGATGCGCCAGGACCCGCCCTTCGACATGAGCTACATCACGGCGACGCATATTCTCGAAACGGCGCATCCGAAAACGCTCGTCGTGAACGATCCGGCGGAAGTGCGCAACGCGCCGGAAAAACTATTCGCCGTGCGCTTCAAGGGCCTCTTGCCGCCGACACTCATCAGCCGCGACCCGCAGGAGATCCGCGCCTTCCGCAAGGAGTTCGGCGACATCATCGTGAAGCCGCTCTTCGGCAATGGCGGCATGGGCGTCTTCCGCATCCGCGAGGGCGACGAGAACCTGAACTCGCTGCTTGAAATGTTCGGCCAGATGAACCGCGAGCCCGTCATCGTGCAGAAATATCTGCCGGAGGTGAGGCAAGGCGACAAGCGCATCATTCTCGTGGACGGAAAGCCCGTCGGCGCGATCAACCGCGTACCGGCGGAAGGCGAGGCCCGCTCCAACATGCATGTGGGCGGCCGTGCAGAGAAATGGATGCTGACGAAGCGCGAAAGCGAGATCTGCGAAATGATCGGCCCCGAGCTCAAGGCGCGCGGCCTCGTCTTTGTCGGCATCGACGTGATCGGCGACTATCTCACCGAGATCAACGTCACCTCACCGACCGGCATCCAGGAGATCGACCGTTTCGACAACGCCAACCTCGCAGGCTTCGTCTGGGACGCGATCGAGGCCCGCCTCTAGACTTCCTTCCGGCGGAAGGAA
>JAJLKS010000517.1:0-1521 GCA_033838765.1 Alphaproteobacteria bacterium | reverse complement strand
GCACAGGCGTAACCCCTCGCCCGCAAGCCAGCTTCACCTGTGCTTCGTCTTCAGGGCGGCAGACCATCGAGACCGGTTCGAATTCGGCAATGGCGCGCGCAACCTGCGCATAGGCCGAATAGGCCTGGGGCAGACGCTCGCCCCACACATCTGCGCGAGACGGCCATTGCATCCAGCAACGCTCATGCGGCTCCCATTCGGCGGGCATGAAAAATCCGTCATCTGCGGGCGTCCGCGCTTCGGGCATCTTGCTGGTCTCCGGGCTTTCGTCTCTTGCGCTTTGACGATAGGTATAACGCAGAGGAAATCACGGCAACTGTGCATGGGGAGAAACACCGAAATGGCCGGAAAAATCGACGCGCGCCTGAAGGAACTCGGGATCGAACTGCCCGCCCCGGCGGGCCCCGCCGGCACCTATGTGCCCTATGTCGTGACCGGACATCTCGTCTTCATTTCCGGCCAGGGCCCGATGGGCGCCAAGGGCATCGAATTTCAGGGGAAACTCGGCAAGGACCATGACGTGGATGCCGGAAAGGCGGCCGCCCGGCTGACCATGCTGAATGTCCTCGCCCAGCTGAAGGCGGCCTGCGGCGGCGACCTCGACCGGGTAACGCGCTGCGTGAAGCTTCTCGGCTTCGTCAATGCGACGCCTGACTTCGACCAGCAGCCCGCGGTCATAAATGGCGCCTCGGACCTGTTGGTGGAAATTTTCGGAGATGCCGGACGTCATGCCCGTTCCGCCGTCGCGGCGCCGTCGCTCCCGTTCCAGATAACTGTCGAGATCGAGGCTGTTTTCGAGATAGCCTGAGCTTCCGGCCTCAACTGGAATTGCCGCATGGGAGACCGCGAAGCAGCAATTGTGAAAGTGATCGACAGCCTTGCTTCTGTCGATGCTGCTGCATGGGATGCCTGCGCCAATTCGCCGGGCGAGATTCATAATCCCTTCGTCTCGCACGCATTCCTCCGCGCGCTGGAAGAAAGCGGCTCTGCCACGCGCCGCACAGGCTGGCTTGGCCAGCATCTGCTGCTTGAAGACGGCGAAGGACGCCTCGCAGGCTGCATGCCTCTCTACCTGAAAAATCACAGCCGCGGCGAATATGTCTTCGATCACGGCTGGGCGAATGCGCTCGAAAACGCGGGCGGCAGATACTACCCTAAACTGCAATGCTCCGTGCCTTTCACGCCCGCAACAGGCCCCCGCCTGCTGACGCCCGAGGGACCCGGGCGCGACGCCGCCGAAGACATGCTGCTCGCAGGCGCAGTCGAGCTTGCCAAGCGCCACAATGTGTCCTCGCTTCACATCACCTTCATGCCCGAGCGGCAATGGGGCCGCGCGGGCGAACTTGGCCTTCTTCAACGGACAGACCAGCAATTTCACTGGTTCAATCGCGGCTATCGCTCCTTTGGCGACTTCCTTGCCGATCTATCCTCACGCAAGCGCAAGATGATCCGCAAGGAGCGCGAAAAGGCGCTGGAAAGCGGCATCGAAATCGAATGCCTGACCGGCAGCGACCTCAGCGA
>JAJLKS010000516.1:0-5385 GCA_033838765.1 Alphaproteobacteria bacterium | reverse complement strand
TAGCCGAAATAGGGGATGACTGCGGTGATGCGGCGCGCGGAAGCGCGGCGCAGCGCATCCATGATGATCAGCGTTTCCATCAGATGGTCGTTTGCCGGATAGGAAGTCGACTGGATCACGAAAACGTCCTCGCCGCGGACGTTTTCCTGAATCTCCACGAAGACTTCCATTTCGGCGAAGCGGCGCACGACGGATTTTGTAAGCGGCAGGTTCAGATAGGCGGCAATGGCTTCGGCAAGGGCCCGGTTGGAATTGCCCGCTACGAGTTTCATTGCGATGTCCCTGCGATTGCCTTTGTGCCGAATGGCGCGAAAAGGAGCCCCGACCCGAAATCGCCGCCCCGGGATGAAGGTCCGGCGACGGCGCGAGCGCGTTTTAACAAGGGCCCCAACCCCTGTAAACACGCAAACTTGTGCCGAAAACGGCGCGCCTCGCAATGGGGCCGGGCCTTACCCATTGGCCGCCAGCCGCTCGGGTGCGGGCTGCAGCACGGCGGCAACACCGTCTGCCGCGGCGCGCGCCGCGGTTTGGGCGACCTCGCCCCAGCGTCCTGCGATGCGCGCGGCATCCAGCGCATTTTTCTGGTGGATTTCCCCGAGCTTGCGTCCATCCGCGGATTTGACGAGCCAGTGGATCGAGACATCGGTGCGGCCGTCGCTTCGCGAGGCCGTGGTTACGCTCCCCTCGATGCTGAAATTCCGAGCAGTCAGCCAGGGGTTGTTTTTCGAGCGCTCCTGCAATTCGGCGTCGAGGGCGCGGGTGAGGGCGGCGGCGCCGTCGCCGGGGGCGGGGCCGATGGAAATGTTGAAGGCTCGCGGCTTCGGCGCATCGATGCTGCCCGTGACGATCGTCTCGTTGGCGGCGGGGGTGCCAGCGAGACCGGGCGCGGGACCGGGCGAGAAGGCTGCATACCATTGCGCGATCCTGCCCGCGGTCTCGGCTGCAAAGCGGCGCAGCGCCCGCTCGTCGATCGCGCTGCCGTCCAGCGTCGTCTCGCTGATGAGCCTGTGGAGGGGCCGGCCCGCCTCATCCGCAATGTCGATGACAGCGACAAGGTAAGTGCCTGTGCCTCCTTCGCCTGCGCCAAGCGCGCCGCCGATGCGGAAAGGCAGTAAGCCCCCGCGCGATGTCTCCTGCGTGAGATAGGTGGAAAAGACGGCGGCATCGGCGCTGCGGGCGGCTTCGAGCGGCGCGATCTCGATCCTTTCAGCGGCGTGCGCCCGGACCGCCGCATCCGCTTCCCCTGCCATCGCGGAAGCCGCATCGCCGAGGCAGGCGGCGCCGGCGAGAGCGGCAATGGCGGCACAGACATGCAGAGGGCGGAGCGTGTATCGCTTCGCCTGCAGGCCTTGCATTGGCTCAAACCCCGATTGCACGTGCAGTCGTCCCGCTGCCTGCCGGTGAGGCAGGATGTACCCGGACAGCAATTTACCGCGATTCGGCGGCGCGCGGGCGAACCCGGCTGCGATCAGGGGCGAAGCATCAATGCGGACATCTGGCGGCCATAGTCCTTTTCCCTGCGATGCGTGGTGCGGCGGAAGGAAAAGAATCGCTTTTCATCCTGATAGGTGCAGTGACCAAGCGCCGCGACCGTGCCGATATCGGACGCTTCGAGGCGGGAGGCGACATAGCCCGGCAGATCGAACATGAAGTGGCCCGCATTTTCCGAGGGCTGGAACCAGGCGGCATTCCTGCCGTCGTCGTCGAGGAATCGCTCATGGAATTCGGGGCCTACTTCATAGGCCTCTTTCGATATGCAGGGGCCGATGGCCGCGGCAATGTTCTGCCGCTCCGCGCCGAGCCCGATCATCGCTTCGATGGTCGCTTCGAGAACGCCGGTGACCGCGCCTTTCCAGCCCGCATGTGCGGCGCCGATAATTCGTGCCTTCTTGTCGGCAAGGAGAACGGGCGCGCAATCGGCGGTCAGAATGCCGAGCGCGATGCCGGGCGCAGCCGTTACCATGGCATCGGCCTGAGGCGCGGTATCGGGCGTCCAGGGTTCGGTGACTTCCACGACGGTGGGGCTGTGGATCTGATAGACGGTCAGCAGCTTCTCGCGCTCGACGCTCAGCTTGTCCGCGATGCGGCCACGGTTCTCGCGCACATTTTCCGTGGCGTCGTCCGAGCCATAGCCGCAATTCAGCGAAGCATAGATTCCTTTCGACACGCCGCCCTCGCGCGTGAAGAAACCGTGGCGGATATGCGAGAGCACATCGAGGGGTTTCGCCGTCAGCATTGTTCGTTCCTCATGCGAAACCGGCAGGCGCAGTTGCGCCCGGCGGGGTGATCCCCAGCACCTTGAAGAGGCTGCCCATCTCCTGCGCGCCGGTCAACCGCGCAAGAGCGGCCTCGATATTGCGTTTCTGCGCCTCTGTCGCATTGCGCGAGAGGCGCTCCGCGCGCGCGGCGATGCCGAGCGCCATCAGGAAAGCGCCCTGATCTGCGGGACCGTGCGGCTCTGCACCGCCGCGGCGGACCGCATGGGCGAGCGCCTCGAAATCGACATGGGCGGTGAGGTCCGCCTCGCCCGGTGCATCGAATGGATCGGCAAAGCGGTGGTTGCGAAGTGCCTGAAGCGTGTCGCCCGCCGCACTTTTCGTATAGCCATAGTCGATGAGGAGCGCCGCGCCGCCATGGCGGGCGATGCGGGCGGCGATTTCCTCGGCGATGGCGGTGGCGGCGGGGCAGGTTTCCGCAATGGAGCCGGCGGGTGCGTTGCGCACATTGTCCGCGAGCGCCTTGTCGTTCGCTGCGGCGACCGGCGCAAGGACAGGCGTGAATTTCCCGTCGCGGTAGTCGACGCAGCGCTCGCACCAGCCGCGCTCCGTCCGCTGATACTGGGTGATCGGAAGCGCATCGAAGAATTCATTGGCGACAAGAAAGAGCGGCATGTCCGGCAGTTCCGTGACCGTGCCATGCCACTCTGCCTGTCGCACGCGTTCCCGCTGTACCGCGCGCAGGGCGGGGCTCGTCTCGATGAAATGGACAGAGGACGCCTCCACCATTCCCGGCACCGCGCGCATGGCGCGTAGCGCGTCCGCCATCAGCGTGCCCCGGCCTGGGCCGAGTTCGGCAAGTGCGAAGGGAGAAGGCCTGCCGCTTGCGATCCAGCGGTCGGCGAGCCAGAGACCGATCAGTTCGCCGAACATCTGGCTCACTTCCGGCGCCGTGGTGAAGTCGCCCTTCGCGCCCAGCGGATCGCGCGTCATGTAGTAGCCGTGCTCGGGGTGCCCGAGCGCAAGCGCCATATAGTGCGAGAGCGGCAGCGGTCCCGTTTCGCCGATCAGGCGAATGAGGTGATCTCCAAGACGTCCGCCGCTCATTTCTTCCTTGCGGGTTCGGTGGCGCGGGTGGCGGCAAACCACATCAGGGCGGCACCCGCAAGCGCCATCGGGATCGAGAGCACCATGCCCATGGTGAGCCAGCCGCCTGCGAGATAGCCGATCTGCGCATCGGGTTCGCGGAAGAACTCGACGAAGGTGCGGGCAATGCCATAGCCGCAGACGAAGGCGCCGGTGACGACGCCGGGCTTCTTCAAGGCGCCGAGGCGCCAGACGAGGAACCACAGAATGAGGAAAAGCAGGATGCCTTCGAGAGCCGCTTCATAAAGCTGGCTTGGATGACGGGGCAGCGGCCCGCCATTCGGAAAGACGACGCCCCAGGGCGCATCGGTGACCCGGCCCCAAAGCTCGGAATTGATGAAGTTCGCGATGCGGCCGAAGAAGAGGCCGATGGTTGCCGCGGCGCTCGTCACGTCCATCAGCGAGGCGAGTGGCAGTTTGCGCGAGCGGGCGAAAACGACCATCGCGGCAAGCACGCCTGCCGCGCCGCCATGGAAGCTCATGCCGCCTTGCCAGACATAGAGAATTTCGACCGGGTGCCAAAGATAATGTCCCGGATTGTAGAAAAGTACATAGCCGAGGCGGCCGCCGAGAATGACGCCGAGCGCCACCCAGAGCAGCATGTCGTCCACATCGTTTCGCGTGAGCGGCGATTTCTTCGGCCAGAGGCGGTCTGCCTCCGCAAGCGCGATGACATAGCGCCAGCCGAGAATGAGGCCTGCGATATAGGCGAGCGCATACCAGCGGATCGCGAAGGGGCCGATCTGTATCAGGATGGGGTCGATATCGGGAAAGGGCATGAGGCTCCGGCTTTCGGCACTGGCGATGCGCGCCAGTTTGGCGTGGCCGGGCCTCAAGTCAAGGAAGGCGAGCTGGGAGGGCAGCAAGGCAATGCTGTACATCAAACAATTCGGGCGGCCGATTGGCCGCCCGATTTGCCGGATATGATCCCTGCCTGCGTCAGTTCTTCTTCGGGATCAGAACCTTCATCGACTCATAGCCGCGCACGAAGGTTGAGTAGCTGCGCTTCGGTTCGCCGATGACGATGATTTCCGGGAAGCGCTTCAGGATTTCTTCCCAGATGATCGTGAGCTGAAGTTCGGCGAGGCGGTTGCCGACGCAGCGATGGATGCCGAAGCCGAAGGAGATGTGCTGGCGGGGGCGCTCGCGGTCGATGATGTAGTCGTTCGGACGCTCGATCACTTCATCGTCGCGGTTGCCCGAGATGTACCACATGACGACCTTGTCGCCTTCGCGGATCTTCTTGCCCTGGAAGTCGATGTCGCGGTTCGCCGTGCGGCGCATATGCGCAAGCGGCGTCTGCCAGCGGATCGTCTCGGAGACCATCGAGGGGATGAGCGAGGTATCGCCCCGGAGCTTCGCGAACTGATCGGGATTCTGGTTCAGTGCGAGAATGGAGCCGGAAATGGTGTTACGCGTCGTATCGTTGCCGCCGACGGTCAGCAGAACCACGTTGCCGAAATATTCGCGCGGTTCCATGTTTCGCGTCTCGGGATGGTGGGCAAGCATGGAGATGAGGTCGCCAACGGGCTCCGCATTGACCTTCTCGTTCCAGAGATTGTTGAAGTAGGCGGAATATTCGCCGAAGATTTCCATCTTCTGCTCGAAGGTTTCGACGAGGCCGCCCGGCGCGGGAATGGCCGTCACGACGTCGGACCAGTAGGTGATCTTGCGGCGGTCTTCCTGCGGCGCGCCGAACAGCGTCGCCAGCGTCATTGCGGTCAGCTCCTTCGAGACGAGATCGACCCAGTCGAATTCCTCGCCGATCGGCAGGTTGTCGAGAATGCCGGCGGCGCGCTCGCGGATCTGCGGCGCCATCTGCGCCAGCGCCGAGGGGGCGACGGCGGGGCTCACCGCCTTGCGCTGCACGTCGTGGCGCGGCGGGTCCATGGCGATGAACATGGGCAGCGGCTCGAAATTTTCCTGGCCGCCGCTGATCGTGATGCCGCCCTTCATATAGTCGGACGAGAACACCTGATGGTTCGTGTCGACCGCCATGATGTCGTTATATTTGGTGATAGAC
>JAJLKS010000515.1:0-3371 GCA_033838765.1 Alphaproteobacteria bacterium | reverse complement strand
GGAGATGGTGTTGAATTCGATCCTGACCTATATCGCGGGGCTGCTCGTCGCATTGCTCTTCGCGGCGCTGGTCGGCCCGAGCCTTATCGACTGGAACCAGTTTCGAGCTGAAATCGAGGCGCAGGCCTCGCAGGCAACGGGCCGGCAGGTGAAAATTGCCGGTGACATCGATTTCCGGATTCTGCCTGCACCGCAGATGACGCTGAATCGTGTCCGTGTAAGCCACACCGCGCAGCAGAGTGCGCTGCCCTCCGACCCCGATTTTGCGAGCTTCGAGGCGATCAACGCGGAAGTCGCGCTGGCGCCGTTGCTCGGCGGCGATATCAAGGTCACGAGCGTCGTGATCGTGCGGCCGCGGATCAATCTCGAGATACTGCCGGACGGGACGCCGAACTGGCTTGGCTTCGATATCGCAAAACGCATTCCCGAAACCGGCATGTTCTCGCTCGAGTCGATCAGTCTCGACCGGGCGCGATTCGAGGATGCGACCATCAATTATCGCAACAGGAGCAACGGGCGGCGCTGGACGGCGGAGCAGGCAAGTGGCGAGATCGTTGCATCGTCGCTGCTCGGGCCGATGCGGGCCGATGTTGAGACCGTGCTGGCCGGAGTGCCACTGGAGATCAAGCTGGGGCTTGGCGCCTTCGGCGGCAGCAAGGCGTTTCAGGTCAATTTCGAAGTCGAAGCGAAGACCTATCCGGCACAGTTTCTCTTTTCGGGCGTGGCAACCGAGTTTTCGCTGGCTGCACGTCTTGATGGAAATGGGAGGCTTCGCATCGGAGAGGTGCAGGAGCGAAGCGAAAGCGCACCTTTGCGCATCGATGCCGGGATGGTCGTCAATGTGCGCCGCGCCGATCTGCGCAACCTGACGATTGCGGCCAATGGGTCGACGCTGACCGGCGCCGCACAGGCACGTTGGGACGCTCGCCCGCGTTTTTCGCTGGACCTTGCGGCGGAGAGCTTTTCTCTCGACCCGTTGCTCGACAATTTTCTTGCGCCGGCGGGCGGCGGCGAGGCGAGCCTTCTCGACCGGCTGCTCGCCCTCCCTGTACCGGCGGAGGTCGATGGCCGGTTGAATATCGGCGCCAGGACATTGCTCATTCGCGATGTGCCGCTTCGGGAGGTGGCAATCGGCGCAACGCTGAAGGATGGCGTCATCGATCTTGAGCGTGCCGCCGCAGAGCTTGGCGGGGCGACGCAAGTGGAGCTTTCCGGCAAGGCTGCCCCGGCCGAGGACGGCATGCGGTTCACCGGCAACGGCGAAGTGCGCAGCGGCAATGTTGGGGCACTTGCCGCCTGGTTGATGCCGGATGCGAACGGCGAGACGGCAGCGCGGCCAGGGGTGAATGGCAGGGCTTTCTCCGCGCGATCGCGCTTCGACATACGATCCGGGCACTATCAATTCAACGGATTGGAATTCGCCTATGCGCGGGACCTGAGCGAACCCTCGCTTCAGGGCAGGATCTCCAGCGAAAGGCTGGAAGAGCGGGTTTCGATCCGTGCCGAACTCAAACTCGGTCAATTCGACTTCGACCCGCTGATCGCGCTGTTGCCGGACGGGCGCGACCCGTTTGCCTGGCTCGATGCGCGCGATATCGCGCTCATCCTCGACGCCGGGTCCATGACGATTTTCGGCCAGACATTGAATGGCGTCGATACGGAGATGTCGCTCCGCAATGGCCGTCTCTCCGTTCCGCGCTTCAACATTGAAGATCTTTCGGGCGCGGCGCTTGCGCTCACTGCAGATCTCGATGGCGTGACTGCGGGAACGCGGCATGACGTGAAGGGCAGGTTCAGCGGTTCGATCAAGGCGGAGCGCTTTGGCGGGCTCCTTGCGATCGGCGGGTTCGATGTGCCCGATGTCGAGGGGCCGGTCGATCTGACCGTAAACGGATTTTCCGGTGAAGCCGATGACAGCGATCTGCGCGTCGACACGATGACGCTGCAAGGCACGCTGCGCGGCAGCCGCGTCGATGGTGTGCTGAAGCGGTTGCATGGTCCGGCGGGCGGTGTGGACCGGCTGGAGATTGCGGGAAATGCGGCGAACGACGAAGGGCGGATCCTGCTCGAACAGCTGGGCCTGTCGCCGCGCAGCGACCTTTCAGGCGCGGGCACAGTCTCGGTGCAGCTGAATGGCGATACGGGCGGCACCTACGATGCGAATTTCCGCGTCAATGTCGGCGGAACAACGCTGACGGCGCAGGGCGGGGTGGAGGCGCCATTCGAGGCGATCCGCTTTACGGGGCGGGCCGATATCGCGGCCTCGGGCGTGATGCATGTGCTGGGCGGATTCGGTGCGCCCGATGGTCTCTCGCACTGGATCGGACGGCAGGCGGCGGGGCCGGGCTTCGTCTTCTCGTCCCGTGTGGTGTGGGACAAGAAAAGCCTTGCGCTATCCGAGATGGAAGCCATTGCCGGCAGTTTCCGCCTTCTGGGAGATGCGCTCTGGACGGCGGGCGAGGGCGAGGCGCTGCCGCGGCTCACGGGGAAACTCGATGCGAACGGTATCGATCTGACCCCGCTTTTCGGGAGCGATGAAACGGCGGTCTGGCCAGCGGACGCGCTCGACTGGTCGGCACTTGCCGCATTCGATGCGGAAGGCGAACTCAAGTTTGGCAATCTGGTGCTCGGCCGCCTGTCGGCGAGCAATGTCACGATGCCCCTTTCTCTGTCGCGCGGTGTGCTGACGGCGTCGCCTCTTGCAGGCGATTTCGCGAGGGGACGGCTTTCGCTCGATGCGCGTATCGAAGGCGGTGCCGGTGAACCGGGTATCGGGCTTGCCGTGCGCCTTGAAAATGCCGATCTGAGGCAGGCGCTCACGGGGCCGC
The DNA here is from genome assembly GCA_033838765.1 of Alphaproteobacteria bacterium. GTDB lineage: Bacteria > Pseudomonadota > Alphaproteobacteria > Parvibaculales > Parvibaculaceae > Parvibaculum. The sequence goes on along the minus strand of JAJLKS010000515.1, from coordinate 543 downwards.
TCGGCGGAGCACCGGGCGGCGGGCGCATCGATCTCAATGCACAGCTGCAGGCGCAGGGCCGCAGCTGGCTTTCGCTTGCTTCTTCGGCGAGCGGCACGATGGATGCGAAGCTCTCCGATCTCAGGCTTTCGCCGTTCGACCTTCCCGGGTTCGGCGCCGCGGTTGACGGGATTTCCTCGATCGAGGTCTTTCCGGAGCTTGTCGAGGACAAGCTGTTTGCGGGCGAGACCGGAACCGAAGATATCGACCTTGCCTTTGAAGTTACCGATGGCGTGATGCGCGAGGCGGGGCGCGATATGAAACTCGAAGGCGGCAATGCCGTGATCGATCTCGTCTATGATCTGCCTCGGCTTGCCGCGGATGCAGCGATGCAGGTGACGATTGCCGAGCCCGAAGGCGCGCCGGCATTCGTCGTGTCCGCAACGAGCCGTGCCGGCCGCATCGACTTCCAGACGGATATGCTCGAGCTGCAGAATTTCGTTGCGCGGCGCATTCTTAAGCGCAGTGTCGATGAGGCGGGTGCGGTTGTGCCGCAGGATTTGC
>JAJLKS010000514.1:0-3343 GCA_033838765.1 Alphaproteobacteria bacterium | reverse complement strand
CGATAGGTGTCTTCGCTGAAATCCTCGTGGCCCGGCGTGTCGAGCAGGTTGCAGGTGATGCCCTTGTATTCGAAGGTCATCACGGCCGAAGTGACGGAGATACCGCGATCCTGCTCGATCTTCATCCAGTCCGAACGCGCACGCCGGTTGTCGCCGCGTGCCTTCACCTGCCCGGCAAGGCGGATCGCGCCGCCCTTCAGGAGCAGGTTTTCAGTCAGCGTGGTCTTGCCGGCGTCAGGATGGGAGATGATGGCGAAGGTCCGGCGGTTCCGGACCTGCGTCTCCACCTCGCCACCCGGCCGGGCGGCGGCTTCGGTCGTGCTCAAATCTCATGTCTCCGGATGGATTTGCGGCGGACCCTAACCCAAAGCCCCGGAAACCGCCACCCGCGACAATTGTGCCCGGGGAGGCCTGGCCCCCGCGACAAATGGCCAAATCCGCGTCAGGCTGGGCCCATGCGATTATGGCTCATCGTCATTTCACCTAATGAAAGCCTGTCCAATGACCACAGCCAGAGACATCCTGATGCCGCATATCGATGCGGGGCTTGCCGAAGCCAATGAAAGGAAGATGTCGAGCGATGCCGTTGCCCGCATCCTGTTCGAACAGGCGCTGCGCATCTGGAAGGAAAGCCGCTCGCCGGAGGATATCCGCGCAGAGCTTCTGGAAGCCGCGGATCATCTGGACCCGGATGAGGACTTCACCTTCATGCGGCCTTAAGGGCGGCATGCGGCCCTGAGCAGGGCTCAGGCGACTTTCTCCTGAAGGAAGTGGCGGCCTTCCCGGTCTTCGATTTCGACCACCCATATGTCGGGATCGAAGCTGCGCTGCTTCTCGATCCAGGCGTCGGCTTCGGCCTCGGGGGCCTTTGGCCGGGCAATCCAGACCAATTCGCCCTCCCCGTCCCGCGCCGGGCTCAGGACCTGCGCATCGCCATCGAGCGTATTGAGCTTCACGAGGACCGAGCCGGAGGTGGTGTCGCCCCGGCGAACCACCATGGCGGCCGCGCCCGCCGCCTCGCAGCGGCGGATCAGCGCCTTTACCCAGATTTCCGCCTTGAGCCGCGGTGGCCGTTCCATCGACTGTCCATTCATACCGCAAGACGCGGATTTCCGCCGCTTTCAGCCCTTTCGGGGCCATGCGCGACGCTATGCCGTTCATCCTTAACACGTTTCCTGTTTGCGGCAGGCAGCGCGGGGGATTAGACTCATTAGTATCTCATTAAGGCAAGCGGGCGGGGGCACGATCTTGCCGGTGAATGTCCTCCGTCTCAGGGCTCGGGGGCTGCCGTGACCAGGGGTATCAGCGTGACCAGATCATTCGGGATTTTCGGGGCTTCATTTCGCACACTCGGCGTCTCGATTGCAGCGGCGATCGCAATCGGCGGCTGCACCGTTGTCGAGGGCGGCAAGGATACGGCGAGCGCGCCTGCGCCCGTGGCGGAGCCCATTGCCGCGGAAGTCGCAGCGCTCGCCAATGACGGCCTGACGACCGGCGGCATCGAGAATATCGCCTCGGCCAATATCCCGATCCCGCTGCCCTCGCCGCGCCAGCAGGTGCCGGTGCAGGTGGCCTCTGTCGATCCGTCTGCCGGCATCGCCGCCATGTCTGCCAAGCCGCAGCTCGAGCAGATGGCGGGCGTCTATGCGAATTTCGGATCGGCCATCGCCTCTGTCGGCGAGAGCCGCCTCAACACGCCCTCCGATGTGCGCCGCGCGCTGGCGGCACTCCGCTTTTCGCAGCCCGACGCGCTGGCCGATGGCTGGTATGCCACGCATGCGCTGATTGCCGCGAACGAAGCCGCATTCGCGCAGGGCATTCGCGACGAAGTGCGGATGCGCGGCAAGGCTTCGGTTCTCGAGGCACTTCAGAGCGACGACAATTACATCCTGCAGGTGCGCGGTGCGCGCAATGCGACGGATGCGGTCGCCGCTGCCCTTCGCAGCGAGAATGCAAGGCTTGCCGCCCTGTCTGCCCGCTTCAAGGAAACATCCTATGCGTTCCAGAAGCAGCGCTGGGGCATGATCGAACCGCTCGCGCCCGAGACCAGGACCGCGGATGCCGGAGACGCGCCGGCGAGCCTCACTGAACGGGCGGGCGCCCTGCTTGCGGCGCTCGCACCGGTCAAGCCCGCGCAGGCCTATACGCCGAGCGTGATGAACCGGGTGCTCACGCTTGCCGCCTATCAGGTGATCGACGGCTCGATGGCGGCAGGCGCCAGCTCGACCCGCAACCCGACGGGCCGCTGCCTGAACTGGGCGCGCCTCAATCTCGACCAGTGCCTTGCCGCCGCACGCTTCCCCTCGGAAGAGGCCTATTGCGCCGGCAAGCATGGCGTCGAAGAGGTGCGCGGCTGCTGGGCGCAGGCGCTTCCGGCCTCGGCGCTGGCGGCCCAGTAGGCCCCGACGCCGCGAGGCGGCGCGGAGAAGCTGCGACTCGAACAATTTGAATCGAATGCAGGAAACATTTGAGAGAAATACGCCTCAAATTTGAGGCGTATTTTTTTTGATTTTTATTTTAATTAGAGTAGAAATACTTGCTTTTTATAGTACTCAAATAAACCAAGGCAAATTTCTGACAGTATAAATCTTGGTTTTTCTTCAATTTTACTGATCGTTTTAACCGCGCGGCAGTGCGGACCTTCCTAGGCTCGTCTCAGGTTCACGGACGAAATCTTTGGGAAGGGATCATCGTCATGTCTTTTGTACTCAGAGCCGCGTTCTGGCTCACCGTTCTCGCCTTTCTGCTGCCCGCACCGGACGGGGAAGGCACCGCTCAAATCGCCGCCCGCAACGGCGGCATCGCTCCGGCCGGCTATGAGGCCGCTGCAACGGAAGACGATATCGATGCCGGCGAAGCGCTCGCGCTTGCCGCACGATCCGCGCAGGACGTCATGGGGTTTTGCGGACGCAATCCCGAAGTCTGCGAAAAGAGTCACGCGATCGCCGGTCACGTCATGCGGCAGACCACGCATTACGGCAGCCTTGCCATTGTCTGGCTGACAGAGAAGGCAAAGGACTACCAGCAGGAAAGCCCTGCGGAAGCACTGGGCGCGCGCAGCGTGGCGCGGCCTGCGGCTGCCTCCGACTTCACGACCGGCGCCTGACCTCACCCATCAGGTTGCCCGTCGGCTTCCCGGCGCCTTCCTAGGGCGTCCCGGCGGCCAACAGCGCCCCGCGGTACAGGCACCGCGGGGCGCTTGTTCTTTGACGCCCGGGCCGCTATGTCCTCAGCAGGCCGACGTTGCCGGACAGGATGGAATGGGTATTCAGGATCTCATCGACGATTTCGCTTTCCTCGACGAATGGGAAGAGCGCTATCGCTATGTGATCGAGCTCGGCAA
>JAJLKS010000513.1:0-3785 GCA_033838765.1 Alphaproteobacteria bacterium | reverse complement strand
GCGGCAGATTTCGGAAGCGGCTCCATGCGGATATCGACGCTGCGCGGGCACTTGTATCCGGCGATCAGTGTACGGCAATGCGGCGCGACGCCCTCCGCATTGAGCGTGGCGCCCGCCTTGGGCACCACAACGGCATGGACGCGCTCGCCCCATTTCGGGTCCGGTACGCCGATCACAGCGCATTCGGCCACACCGTCGAGCTGCATAATCGCGTTCTCGACCTCTGCAGAAAATACGTTCTCACCGCCCGAGACGATCATGTCCTTGATGCGGTCGACGATATAGAGGAAGCCATCCTCGTCCATATATCCGCCATCGCCCGTCATCACCCATCCATCGACAAGCGTGGCAGCCGTCTGCTCGGGCTTGTTCCAGTAGCCAAGCATGGTGTTCGGCCCGCTGACGGCAACCTCGCCCACTTGCCCACGTGGCAGCTCCTGGCCATCGGCATCTAGAACACGCACCTCGACGCAGAGGCCGGGCTGACCGGCCGAGCGCAGACGATGCGGGTGCGGACCATCAAGAACGTGATGCTCGGGCCCGAGCAGCGTTGCGATGGGCGCGAGTTCCGTCTGCCCATAGCCTTGCGTGAAGGCGACATGCGGCAGTTTTCTCAACGCCTCGTGCAACAACGCCTCCGCCATTGGCGATGCACCGTAAAGCATGCCTTCCCAAGCAGAGAGATCGTGTTTGCCGAAGGATGGACAATCGAGAAGCAGACGGATCATGGTGGGCACAAGCAGGGTGAAACTCGCCTTGTGCTCTTCCATCAGTTTGAGAAACGAGGCAGGCTCGAATCCCGGCATGAAGACATGCGTCCCGCCCAGGATCGACGTGGCGTTCGACATGGCAAAATCAGCGAGATGAAACATCGGCGCGGCATGGAGATAGCGCATGCCGGAGTGGAACCCTCTGGTGCCTGCCGCGATCGATAGTGCGCTTGTCCAGAGAGACTGCTGCGATAGCATCACACCCTTCGGGAACCCGGTTGTACCGCCAGTATAGAAAATACCGGCGAGTTCATCGCCGCCGCGCCGCACGTCTTCGACTTCTTCGCCGGCCGAGATCAGCACTTCATAGGACTGCAAGCCATCCGGCGTCTTGCCGTCTCCCATATGGATTGTGTGCCTGATTTGCGGACAGGCATCGCGCACGGCAAGTCCGGCCTCCAGAAACACATCATCCACCAGCAACAGCGACGCGCCCGCATCTTCTATTGAATAAATATGCTCGGCCACAGACCAGCGTGTGTTCATCGGCACAATCACCGTATCTGCCCACCAGGCGGCAAAGCAGGCTTCAAAATAGCGGTCGGAATTCATGGAGAGAATCGCAATGCGGTCGCCGCGCTGAACGCCTAACAGTCGCAGCGAACCGGCGAACCGGGCGACGCGCGCTCTGAACTCCTGCCACGTCCTCACGCGGGTGCCACAAATCGTGGCTGTCTTGTGCGGTGTCACCGCAACCGCACGATGAATTGCCTGTGTGAGATACATATCCGCTCCCCCCTGCGACATGTCCACATACGCGGCTATCTCCGCGCCGCGTCTTACCTTGAAGCAATGCTCAGCCATCCAGTTATCCCGCACCGCCAAGCAGCTCAATGTCCTCATTCGGCCATGTCATCTACCCTTTCCCACCTCTAGCCTCCTCAGAGCATGGCCATCCGTCAGCCTCACCTGCTAGGGTTGCGCGTCCTTCAGGGAGCCAGACGGCCATGAAAAAATTCGACAGATTTCTGATCGGCGGGAAATGGATCATCCCGACCTCGCGCGAGATGCGCGAGCTCCGCAACCCGGCAAATGACAAAGTCTATGGCTCCGTCATCCTAGGCGCAGAGGAAGACGCGAACGCGGCTGTCAGCGCGGCCAATGCCGCCTTTCCTTCCTTTTCAGCTACGAGCAAGGAAGATCGCCTTGAACTCCTCAAGCGCATTCTCGCCATATACGAGCGCCGGTCAGGCGAATTCGCTGCCGCGATGACGGAAGAAATGGGTGCGCCGCGGCGCTTGTCCGAAGAGGCTCAGGCCGCAGCCGGCGCAGACTATCTGCGCGCAACGATCGAAGCCTTCGAGAGTTTCGAGATCGAGCGATCTGGCGCAGGCAGCGTGCTTCTCCGCCGTGAGCCTGCCGGCGTCTGTGCGCTTATCACGCCCTGGAACTGGCCGCTCAACCAGATCGCGGGAAAGGTAGCACCGGCTCTTGCGGCTGGCTGCACCATGGTATTGAAGCCGAGCGAACTCACCCCCATGTCGGCCGCGCTCTTTGCAGAAGTGCTGGTAGAGGCCGGTGTGCCCGCCGGGGTCTTCAACCTCGTGCATGGCGACGGCCCCGTCGTCGGCAACGCACTTTCCTCTCACCCGCTTGTGGACATGGTGTCCTTCACCGGTTCAACGGTTGCTGGCGTAAAGGTCGCACTCAACGCCGCACCCAGTGTAAAGCGTGTGACGCAGGAACTGGGCGGCAAGTCTGCGAACATTCTATTGCGCGATGCAGATTTCGGCATCGCTGTCGAGCAATCTGTCCGTGCCTGCATGGAGAATAGCGGTCAGTCGTGCAACGCGCCGACGCGGCTCTTCGTTCCCGCTGAACGGCACGGCGAGGTTGCGCAGAAGGCTGCCGCCATTGCAAGTTCACTTCGCGTCGGCCCTCCGTCGGACGAAGACACCGATATCGGGCCCCTCGTCTCGCGCATGCATTATGAGCGCGTTTTGAATTACATCCGCATCGGCCAGCAGGAGGGCGCGATCCTCGTGGCAGGCGGGCCGGAACCGTTGGCCCATCTCGCTCCAGGCTATTTCGTACGCCCGACCGTCTTTGCCCATGTGACGCCTGATATGACCATCGCCCGGGAAGAAATATTCGGCCCTGTTCTCTCGATCCTCTCCTATGAAAGCGAGGATCAGGCCATCGCCTTGGCGAATGACACGCCTTATGGCCTCGCCGCCTATGTTTCCTCTCAGAACGAGGCTCATGCGCTTTCGGTGGCCCGGCAGCTCCGGGCCGGACAGGTTCATGTCAACATGGCGATTCCCGGTGCTGAAACGCCCTTTGGCGGCTATGGCCAGTCCGGGAATGGCCGCGAAGGCGGCGTCTTCGGCATCGAAGAATTCACGGAGATCAAGGCGATTATCCGTCCCTGAGGCTCTGGCCAAATGAGGATATGGCGCCGCGCCGCGCCGCACCGCTTACTATGCAGGTGCAAGAAGAGAGAACCAGATGACCGCCAAACGCGACCTCGCCTATCTGCCCGCCACAGCGCAGCTCCGCCTTTTCCGCGCGCGGGAGCTGTCGCCTGTCGACGTTCTCGATGCACAGATCGCACAGGCTGAAGAGGTCGAGCCGAAGGTGAATGCCTTCGCCTGGCGTTTCTTCGAAGAAGCGCGCGCGGCCGCGAAGCAGGCTGAAGCGCGATATATGAAGGGTGAAGCCCGCCCGCTCGAGGGTGTGACGCTCGCCGTCAAGGACGATACCGATGTCGCTGGCAAAGTGACGGCCTCTGGCTCGAAACTTTTTCTCGACTATGTCGCTCCCTCTTCACATCCGATGGTGCAGCGTTATGTCGATGCCGGTGCGATCGTCCATGCCAAGACCACGGTGCCGGAATTCTGTATCAGCACTGTCACGACCTCTCCGCATTGGGGCGTAACGCGCAATCCCTGGAACCTCGCCTATACGCCGTCCGGTTCCTCCGGCGGCTCAGGCGCCGCACTGGCCGCCGGCACGACCACGCTTGCGACGGGCAGCGATTCCGGTGGCTCGATCCGCCTGCCGGCAAGCGTCAAT
>JAJLKS010000512.1:0-1956 GCA_033838765.1 Alphaproteobacteria bacterium | reverse complement strand
GACTGCACCGGCAGGCGCAGCCATCGCGGTTGCCGGACAATATCTACGGCACACATGGCGACTGGGAGACCTATTCAACGCCATCGCGCGATGCACGGCTGAAAACGTCCTTTGTGGAGCTGCGCGAGACGGTGGCGCGTTTTGTCGAGATGGCAGAAGCGGGCGATCCGAAACTTTCCTATGACGGCGGCGATATTCGCCGCGATCTGCAGGCGGCCTACAAGGAAGAAGCGGGCGCGTGCAATATTTCCTACACGGCAAGCAATGGCGAAGCGCGCGCTATGAGCTTCGAGGAGGCGCGCTCGCGCGTGTTCGATTTTTCCTTCGACCCTTATCACTGCCCGGAGCGGCGCTGGGGCGCGCGGGATGAGGCGGAGCTTGCGACCTGCCCGGATGGGCGAGACAAGACTGACTGGTACAAGGCACAGCAAAGACTCAGGAACCAGATCGAGCGAGCCTATGATGTGCGGATGGGTTTCACGCTTGCGGAGTTGCGCGCGGGGAAACCCGGTTCCGGCATGGATGTACCGCCCGATACCGGCATTCTGCCGGCGCTCGGCGGAGCGGTTGGCGACAGCGTGATCGCCACGGCGGGCGAATAGGTCAGAAGCGATACCAGAGTGCGACACGCCATGTCGTGTCATCGATTGCGCTGCGCCCTTCGATGGTGCGTTCGACGCCAAATTCAAGCGCCATGCCCGGTGCGGCGGGTGACGGCAGGTCCTGCACAATGGACATCGAAAGCTTGCTGGAGCGGTAGAGCTCGCCGGTGGATGTCGAAGTCGCGGACGCCGTATTGAGGCTTTTCAGAAGCAGCATGGTTCCGGGCAAAGGCTTGCCGCCGAGCGTAATGTCGGCGCGGAATTGATCCGGCCTGCCTGCGTCGCGGTAACGCCAGGCGAATTCCTGCACGGAAAACAGGTTCATGCCGAAGATCGTTTCATTGCGTGCGAGGACAATCCCGAACTCGGCGTCAATGTCGCCGCTCTTTGTTGCCGCCGGATCGTCGCCTGCGTCGTCAAGGTGCAGAGTCACAAGCGGTTGAACGGAGAACAGTGTTTCCTGCCAAGTGCCGATCGTGTAGCGCGCGCCAGCTTTCACCCGCGAAAAGCCCTTGTCCTCAAAGGTGGTGCCGAAGAAGTCCGTCGTCTCCCGCCGCCAAGCGGCTTCGCTGATCAGGGTCAGGTCGTCGAACAACCCATATTCGGCATAGGGCGAAATTTCATATTTGGTGTAGCGGCTGGTCCAGCGTTTGTTGCTGTCGCTGTCATAGCGTTCGCCTGCAGTGAGGCGCGAGCTTGTGACGATAACCTCTCCGGCGCCTGCCGGGAGGGGCCAGCCGCCGGAGCGGGCTTCATCCATGAATGTGATGCTTGTTGCAGCGCCTGCCAGAATGGCGCAGCAAAGGCTTCTCCATCGCCCCATGCGGAATGACCCCTCTCTCCCCAAGGTCATGGTGGCGGGCGGGCTTGTCCAAGTAAAGCGCCGGGCTTAATTAGGATGAATGCATCGCCCTGTATTTGTCAGCCAAAGGAAGAAATCGTGCCCCGTTCCCCCGAAACCGTCGAACTTCTGCTTACGCGCCGCTCCGCCAAGGCGCTGACGATGGTGGAGCCGGGGCCAAACGATGAGGAGCTTCGGACGATCCTTACGGCTGGTGCGCGCGTGCCTGACCACGGGAAGCTTGCGCCGTGGCGTTTCATCATTTTCAGGGGCGATGCGAGGGCTGCCTTCGGCGCGGAACTCGCAAGGATTCATGCTGAGGCACAGCCCGGCGCGACTGACGACCAGGTCGCCTTCGAGGCAAACAGGCTCACGCGGGCACCGGTCGTCGTCGCCGTCGTGTCGCGGGTGACGCCGGGCATCAAGATACCCGAATGGGAACAGATGCTTTCGGCGGGCGCCGTCTGCCAGAACATGCTGGTGGCAGCGACTGCGCTTGGCTTTGGAGCGCAA
>JAJLKS010000511.1:0-5302 GCA_033838765.1 Alphaproteobacteria bacterium | reverse complement strand
TGAAGCCCTCAGCAAGCAGACCGGCGGCGACACTGCGCACGGCGAGATCGAGCTCGCCATATGTCCAGCGCTCGGCCTGTTCGAGCGGTGCATCTGCATCCGACACGACGACGAGCGCCGTCTTGAGCGGCGAATGCCGGGCCGAACCGGAAAGGCAATAGCGCGCCATGTTGAAGCGGGCGGGGCAGGGCTCGCCGGTGAAGCCGCGGACGATGGATGGAGCAGGTAAGGCCATGCAGGCGTTTTAGGGCCCGGCCGCAGGCTTCGCAAGCGGGACGCTGCGTCAGATCGCGGTGACGTTTCCAAGCGTTTACGCGGCTTTCGCCAACCTGTACAAATCAGCCCAATCAACGGACATGGCGGCCGGCGAAAGGCCGTGAAACCAAGGGAGTAAGACGGATGGGCAGCGGACCCCTGAGCGGCATCAAGGTCATCGAATTCGCAGGCATCGGGCCGGGCCCGTTCTGCGCCATGCTGCTATCCGATATGGGCGCCGACATCATCCGCATCGACCGCAAGGGTGCGAAGGGCGGCTCCAAATATGACATCGGTTCGCGCGGCCGCCGCTCCGTGGCACTCGACCTGAAGAAGCCGGAATCGGTCGAAGCCTGCCTCAAGCTGATCGAGAAGGCAGACATCCTGCAGGAAGGTTTCCGCCCCGGCGTGATGGAACGTCTCGGCCTTGGCCCGGATGTCTGCCTGAAGCGCAACCCGAAGCTCGTCTATGGGCGCATGACCGGCTGGGGTCAGACCGGCCCGCTCGCCCATGCCGCGGGTCACGACATCAACTACATCTCGCTCACCGGCGCGCTGCATGCGATCGGCCGTCCCGGCGAGAAGCCGGTCCCGCCGCTCAACCTCGTGGGCGATTTCGGTGGCGGCGCGCTCTATCTCGCCATGGGCATGCTGGCGGCACTCGTGGAAGCGCAGCGCAGCGGCTTGGGCCAGGTGGTCGATGCTGCGATGACGGACGGTGCAAGCTCGCTCATGGCCATGTTCTACGGCTTCACGGCCTCCGGCATGTGGCAGGAGCCGCATGGCACGAACATGCTCGATGGCGGTGCGCATTTCTACGACACCTACGAGACGAAGGACGGCAAGTGGATCTCCATCGGCTCCATCGAGCCGCAGTTCTATGCGATCCTTCGGGAGAAGGCTGGCCTCACCGACAGCCTTTGGGATGCGCAGATGGACCGCGCCCAGTGGCCCGCGATGAAGAAGAAGATCGAAGAAGTCTTCAAGACCAAAACGCGCGACGAGTGGTGCGCGATCATGGAAGGCACCGATATATGTTTTGCGCCGGTCCTTTCGATCAAGGAAGCAATCGACCATCCGCATAACAAGGCGCGCCAGACCATCGTCGAGATCGACGGTGTGGCGCAGCCCAATATCGCGCCGCGCTTCTCGCGCACGGAATCGAAGATCCAGGGTCCGGCTCCCACAATCGGCGAACATACGGAAAGCGCGCTGAAGGACTGGGGCTTCTCCGACGGCGATGTCGCGGGCCTCAAGAAGGCGGAAGCGATTTGACCGCACTTCCCGGCACGACGGGCCGGCGGCGCATCTATCTGATGCGTCACGGCCATGTCGATTATTTCGGGCCCGAGATCATGGCAGCTGGCGGCGACACGAAAGTGGTGCCGCTCACACCGCTCGGGCAGGAGCAGGCGAAGGCGGCAGGCATTGCGCTGTCGCATGTGACGCTCGATCGGGCGGTCTGTTCCGGCGTGCCGCGCACACGGCAGACGGCGGAGTTCGTGCTCGCCGGGCAGGAGGGCAAGGCGCCGGTCCTGGAAGAAGAGCCTGAGCTCGTCGAAATTCACGGTGGCAGCTTCGGCAAGGTTTCAAGCCGGGCCGAACTCGCCGCCAGAATGGCCTATCATTTCGACATGGCGGGCGAACCGGGCGCGACCATGCTCGACGGCGGCGAGGTGTTCGGGGATGCGCTGCGACGCGCGGTGCGCTCGCTCGAGCGGCTGCTTGCCGAGCCCGGCTGGCACACGATGCTCATTACCGCGCATGAAGGCATCAACCGGCTGCTGCTCGGCTGGGCGGCGACGGGCTGTTCTCTCGCCCGCGCGCTGTCCGCCGTGCGCGCCTTTGAGCAGGACCCGGCTTGCATCAATGTGATCGACTTCGACATGGTGCCCGCAGCCGATGGCAGCATCGGTACGGAAATCGAGCGCGCGATCATCAAATCCGTCAACGTGACGCCGTATAACTACGTCAAGCACGGCATGAACATGACGAGCCTCGAGGCGATCTTCTCGAAAGACCCGCGGTGACTATTCCCCGATCATCGACCTCAATTCGCGCCTGAGCACCTTGCCTAGCGGATTGCGCGGCAAAGCGGGGGCGAGCTCGAGGCGTTCGGGCAGTTTGTAGGCCGCAATGTCGGCCTTTGCGAGGTGGTTGCGGATGTCGTCGAGCGTCAGCGTTTCGCCATCGGCGGGGACGGCAACGGCGCAGATGCGTTCGCCCATCACGGGGTCCGCATAGCCGACGACGGCGGCCTCCTTGATTTTGGGAAGACCCGCGAGCAGACCGTCGATCTCGCCGGGCGAAATGTTCATGCCGCCGCGGATGATGATGTCCTTCGCGCGCTCCACAAAACGGTAGTAACGGTTGCCGGGTCCGGCGATTTCAAAGACGTCGCCGGTGCGGAAGAAGCCGTCCGTGTCGATGGCATCGGCCGGGCCGCCGCCGTCGCCCGCGCGGAAATAGCCCGAAAAAAGCGTAGCGCCCTTGATGAGCAGTTCGCCGGGCTTGCCGGGTTCGGTGATCTCCTCGCCCGACTGCAGGCCGATCAGTTTCGTTTCGATGGCGTCCGCAATTTTGGCTGGCCATTGAAGTCCCTTCACGCCGAAGCGCGGGAAGAATTGCGCGCGCTCTTCCGGATCCGGCACGTCTCCGGGACCGGAAATGAGACAGGTGCCTTCGTTCGAACCGAAGATATTGACGATGGGGAGGCCATATTGCTCCTGCCATGTCTTAACCATCCAGGGCGAGAGCGGCGCGGAACCGGAGCCAATACTGCGAATATGCGAGAAGTCGAGGCTCGCCATGAGCTTCTCCTCCTTCAACAGCAGGGTGAGCACGGCGGGCGGCGCGACCGTATAGGCGATCTTCTCGCCGACAAGCTGGCGGAGAAAAACCGGCAGGTCGAACGGGTGGTGCTGGACAAGGGTGCCGCCCGTCAGCAGCCAGGGCATGAAGCAGCCCCCGATGGCCGCCATGTTGACGAGCGGGAAGGGGTTGAGCACAGCATCGCCCGGCTGGAGCTGCGCGGCATCAGCGCAGGCGACGCCCGCGATCATCCAGTGATTGTGGCTGCGGGGAACGCCCTTCGGCCGCGCCTCGGTGCCGGAGGTCCAGCAGATCGTCGCGGCTTCATTTGCATCCGCCTGCGGCAGCGCATCGAGGCGCTTGACATCGGCGGCGGGCCATGTGGTTTCACCGGAGATGAAGACATGGGCGAGGGCGGGGCATTTTGCCGTCAACTCAGAGAACATGGCGCCGTGATCGTGACCGCGGATCGAGCGCGCGGTGACGGCGGCTTTCGCGCCGACAAAGTTCAGCACATCGCCCAGTTCATGCGCCCGCCACTGCACTGGAAAGGGCGTAACGATGAGACAGATGCGCCAGGCGGCGAGATAGGTCGCGACGAGGTCGGCCGTGTTCGGAAGCTGGACCGCGACAACGTCGCCTTTTTTCAAACCGGCGTCGAGGAAACCGGTGGCGATTGCATCTGAAAGTTCCTGCAATTCGCTATAGGTAAGGCGCTTAGGCGCGATGCCATCGATCTCCTCGCGGTTTGGCGGATCGGCAACGGCAAGGCGGTCCGGCGTTGCCGATGCGTTGGCACGGAAGCGTGCGCTCACCGTTTCCGAGCCCCACCAGCCAGCCGCTGTGTGGGCTGCGATTTCCGCTTTCGATGCCAGTATCATGAGCGCTCCTCCCAAAGCTTCATGCCGGAACATTCGTTCCCGTTCTTATCTCTTCCGTGCTTCCTCGTATTCCGCCTTCAGCCGCGCAACGAGGGTCACCACAGGCTCGGTGCGATCGATCAGGCCGACACCATGACCCGCCGACCAGACATGGGCCCAGCGCTTCGCGCCGGATTGCGGATCGGTGAAATCGACATCCGGGTTCTTTTCCATTGAATCGAGGTCGTAACCCGCCCGTGCGATGCTCGGCTTCAACCAGTTCGCGGTAACGCCTGTGATCGCGCGGGTGAGAATGAGATCGTCCACAGTGGAGTTCACCAGCATTTCACGATATTCCGGCGCGGCGAGGCTTTCCTCGCAGGCGATGAAGCGCGTGCCCATATAGGCCAGGTCTGCGCCCAGCACTTCGGCGGCGCGAATGCCTGCGCCATCCGCGATGCCGCCACCAAGGATGACAGGGCCATCGAAGAATTCGCGGACAGCGGGGACGAAGGAAAAACCCGTCATATTGCCGGTGTGTCCGCCTGCGCCCGCCGCGACGAGAACGAGACCATCGACGCCCGCCTCTACGGCCTTGCGCGCGAAGGGCACCGAGTTCACATCGGCGAACACGAGGCCGCCATATTCATGTACCCGCTCCACGATGGCGCGAGGGCTGCCAAGCGCCGTAATGACGAGCGGCGCCTTGTAGCGCATGACAAGGTCGAGGTCCTCGTTCAGCCGCGCATTGGAGCGATGTACAACGACATTCGCAGCCCAGGGCGCATCCTTCTCCGTTAGACCGGAGGTGATCAGGTCGAACCATTGGTCGAGATCTGCCACGGTGCGCGCATTGGGCGTCGGGAAACTGCCGATCACGCCATTGCGGCAGGCGGCGAGGACAAGTTCTGGCCCCGAGATCAGGAACATTGGCGCAGCCACAAGCGGCAGGGACAGACGCGAGCGCCATTGTCCGATCCGGTCTTTCATGAACTCCTCCCCGCGGATTCTTTTCCCGGAGGATAGCAACAAGACCGGCGTGGATGCGAGCCTTGGCGGCGCTATTTCTCTTCGATCCACCAGGTGCTGCTGCGATATCCGTAGAGCGAGGCCGTTTCCGGCACTCTCACCTTGTCCCACAGGGCAAGCCATTGCTCAGGCTGATGAAAAAGGGGGATCATGTAGGCGCCGGACATCAGAACCCGGTCCATAGCCCGCACCGCGGCAATGAAGTCCTCGCGCGTCTCTGCTGCCAGCATCGCCTCGATCATCGCATCGACGGCCGGTTCCTTCACACCCATGTAATTGCGCGTTCCAGACACGTCTGCGGCGGCCGAACCCCAATAGAAGCTCTGTTCGTTGCCGGGCGACAGCGA
>JAJLKS010000510.1:0-6890 GCA_033838765.1 Alphaproteobacteria bacterium | reverse complement strand
GGGCTCGCTTTCGCCGCGCAGGAAAAACCAGTAACCCGCAAAAAGCAGGAGGAGCGCGACGACAAATGCGCCGATGATTGCGCCCAGTTTCATTTGCCTGTTTCCTTCCCCATACAAGCTGTGCCGGAACGATACGATCCGGCACCTAAGCCCCGTTTACCGCCTAGCTTGCAATTACGGCACCAATGTGAACCCTCGCAAGCAGCTACGCCTGAATCAGTCCCGGAAATCTACCCCCATGAAGCTTACAAGTCTTTGCGTCTATTGCGGTTCCAGCACCGGAAACGACCCCTCGATGATGGAGGCGGCGGACCGTTTCGGCCATTTGATGGCCGAAGCCGGCGTCGGACTGGTTTATGGAGGCGGCGGCGTCGGCCTGATGGGCGCGGTGGCGCGGGCCGTATTGGCGGGCGGGGGCCGGGTCACCGGCGTTATCCCGCAGTTCCTGACCGAGATCGAAGTCCAGTTCAACGAGGTGAGCGAGCTGATCGTCACCGACAGCATGCATGCCCGCAAGCAGCTCATGTTCGAGCGGGCGCAGGCCTTTGTGGCCCTGCCGGGCGGCATTGGCACGGTCGAGGAAACGATAGAGATGCTGACATGGGCGCAACTCGGCCGGCACAGCCAGCCCATCGTGATCGCCAACCTCGACGGCTTCTGGGACCCGATGATCGAACTGCTCGATCACATCATCAAGGCAGGCTTCGCGCGCTCCAATATCCGCCGCATCTATTCGGTGGTGGACAAGGTGGAAGACATCCTGCCCCGCATCGAGGCTTCACTCTGAACCCTGACTGCGCTTCGCCAGCGCCGCGAGGCGGCGCAATTCGCGCTCACGTACCCATGTGTCGAAGCTGAAAAGCCCGAGCGCAACCCAGATCAGCGCGAATGTGACGAGCTGGCTCACGCCGAAGGGCTCGTCATAGAGGAAGACGGCGATCAGGAAGGATGCCGTCGGCACCATGTATTGCATGAGGCCGAGCGTCGTCAGCCTTATGCGCTGGGCACCATAGGTAAAGAGAATGAGCGGCACCGCCGTCATCGGCCCTGTCAGAACCAGCAGAATATCCGTGGCGAGACCGGCATGGCCGAACGTCGCGCCGCCATGCGCCGACATCCAGATGAGCCAGGCGATGCCGAAAGGCGCGAGGATGACGACCTCGACGAACAGTCCTTCAAGCGCCTCGGCGCGGACGATCTTCTTCAGATAGCCATAGGCCGCGAAACTCAGCGCGAGGAAGAGGGAGACGACAGGCACGAAGCCGAGCGCGAAGGTGAAATAGAGAACCGCTGCAGCCGCAAGCGCAATCGCGATCTTCTGCGCGCGCGACAGCCGCTCGCCAAGCAGAAGCACGCCCGCCAGCACGCTCATCAGCGGATTGATGAAATAACCGAGGCTCGTTTCAAGGATACGGCCCGAATTGACGGCCCAGATGAAGACGAGCCAGTTCGACCCGATGATGAACGAGGTCGCCGTCAGGATCAGCATGGCGCGGCGATTGCGCAGCACCGCCATGAGCTGGGCGTAGCGCCTGAAAAGGGCGATGCAGAGCGCGACGAGCAGCAGGCTCCACAGCGCACGATGGGCGAGAATTTCCATCGGCACGACATGGGCAAGCTGACGATAATAGATGACCGACAGTCCCCAGAGCAGATAACCGCCGCCTGCCGCCGCCGCACCGAGGGCGGCTTCGCGAGCCGTATCATTGAGGACTGGCGTTGCAGACATCTTATTGCCTCTTTAGGGCAGACATGCGCCAACCCGGGCGGGTCTTATATCACGGGCAAACCAAAATGCCCGGCCCGCGGGGTGTGCACTCAACCCTTTGCTCAGCGAGCCATACGCGCCATCATCGCCCGATACAGCAATTCCGAATCGCTTGGGTCCGAAGACCTACCCGCACGGTATTTGATGGCAGACGGATGAATCTCTTCAATCGAAAGACGCTCAAGCGGCACCTGCACCGGATACCGGAAAATGCGGACCATAACGCGACGCTGGAAGCCTGGGCAGACCTCATTGCCTCGCAGCGGATTTTCGGCCTCAAGGAAACCGCACTTCGCGGCGACTTCACGGCAAAGATCATCGAAAACGTGTTGGGTTACCGTGGGCCTACGGCAGGTGCGGAATACACGGTTGCCGCTGAGCAGGCGATCCTGCGGGGCAGCGTCGACCTCGCGCTCGGCCGGTTCGGCGGGAAGACTTCCGATATCGTTGCAGCATTCGAACTGAAGGGGGCCGCCACGCGCGACCTCGACGCCATCATGCCGGGCCGCAACAAGAGCCCCGTCCAGCAGGCATGGGAATACGCCATGAATGCGCCGGGCGTGAAATGGGTTCTCGTCTCGAACATGATCGAACTGCGCCTTTATGGATTTGGCGAAGGCACGGCCGCTTATGAATCCTTCCGCCTCGACCGGCTGACCCAGCATGAGGAATATGCCCGCTTCATGCTTCTGCTGTCGGCGGAGAACCTGCTGTCGGGGCGCACTCTCGAGCTGCTCAAGGAGAGCCGCCTCGAAGACAAGGACATTACCGGCAAGCTCTATGACGATTACAGCCGGTTGCGCATCAAGCTGATCGGCGCCGTTCAATCGGCAAGCAAAGGTATCGATCCCCTCGATGCCATTGCCACGGCGCAGAAAATTCTCGACCGGGTATTGTTCGTTGCCTTCGCCGAGGATACAGACCTGCTGCCCGGCAATACGCTGGCCGACGCATTCAACGCGCGGGACCGCTACAATCCCCGTCCGGTCTGGGAAAACTTCAAGGGGCTGTTCAAGGCCATCGATCTTGGCAGCGAGGAGTTGAAGATTCCCCGCTACAATGGCGGGCTTTTTCAGCCCGACGCAGGGATCGACAATCTCGACCTGTCCGACGAGGTGTGCGAAGGCTTCAAGACGCTTGGCGAATATGATTTCGCATCGGAAGTTTCCGTCACCGTCCTCGGGCATATTTTCGAGCAGTCCATTTCCGACGTAGAGCGGCTTCAGGCGCAGGCGCGCGGCGAGGCGGCCGAGACGGAAAAAGCGAGCGGTACGACAGGGCGCCGCAAGCGCGATGGCGTGGTCTATACGCCGGACTATATCGCCCGCTTCATCGTCGCCGAAACGCTCGGCGCCCATCTCGATGAAATCTTCAATGGCATCCTGCGCGCGCACGCCAAGGCAGGCACCGATATTTCCGACTACGAGAAAATATCGTGGCGCAACAAGAAGTCGTCGGAGATGGATGCCTGGCAGGCCTATCGCGACCGGCTGAAAACACTGCGCATCGTCGATCCCGCCTGCGGCTCAGGCGTGTTTCTCATCATGGCTTTCGACTTCCTGAAGGCGGAATTGTCGCGCGTCAACGACAAGATCGCTGAACTTGAGGGCATGGGCCGGCACACACAGGACCTTCTCGATCCCGACAGCGAAATCCTGGCCAACAATCTGTTCGGCGTCGATGTGAACGAGGAAAGCATCGAGATCGCCAAATTGTCGCTCTGGATCAAGACGGCGCGGCGCGGCAAGGTGCTGGACAGTCTGGACGGCAATCTGCGCGTCGGCGACAGCCTGATCGAGGACAGCAATTTCGCCTATCTCAAACATGCCTTCACATGGGAAACCGCCTTTCCAGAGGTATTTGCCGAGGGCGGCTTCGACATCGTTCTCGGCAATCCGCCCTATGTACGCATGGAATTTCTCAAGGCGGTGAAGCCCTATCTTGAAAGGCGCTATGAGGTGGTGTCCGACAGGGCGGACCTCTATTGCTATTTCTATGAACGGGGGCTGCGCCTGCTGAAGCCGGGCGGGCGGCTCGGCTATATTTCCTCGAACACTTTTTTCAAGACCGGGTCCGGCGGACCCTTGCGCGAATATCTGCTGCGCGAGGCGACGATTGAAGGCGCGGTCGATTTCGGCGATCTCCAGATTTTCGAAGGCGTGACCACCTATCCCGCCATCCTGACCATGAAGCGAGGTCCCGCGCCGGAAGGGCATGAGCTGCGCTTCTGGAAACTGGACGCCGTGCCGGAGAATAATTTTCAGGCGGCATGGGAGGCGGCGGCGGGGCCCTATCCGCAGGCTTCGCTCGGCGCCGGGTCGTGGGAACTGGAGGGCTCCGCCCTCCGCGCCCTGCGCGACAAGATCAGGAAGGGAAAGAAGACACTCAAGGAAGTTTATGGATCGCCGCTCTATGGCATCAAGACAGGGCTTAACGAAGCCTTCGTGATCGACACGCCAGCAAAAGAGCGGCTCTGCGCGGAAGACCCGCGCTCCGCCGAGCTGCTCAAGCCTTTTCTCGAAGGCAAGGACCTGAAACGCTGGCGGGCCGAGCCGCGCGGACTATGGCTTATCTACATTCCGAAGAACCGGATCAAGATAGATGACTATCCAGCCATTCGGAACTGGCTGCTGCCTTTCAAGGACAGGCTGGAAAGGCGCGCGACGAAGCAGGAATGGTTCGAACTGCAGCAGGCGCAGGAAGCGTATGCACCGCATTTCGAAGGAAAAAAAATCATCTACCCGCACTTCTCGCAAGGCCGAAAATTCCTTGCTGATACGGACGGATACTATGCCAACAATAAGTGCTTCTTTGTCCCGACATCCGATCTGCACCTGCTAGCGCTACTCAATTCCAAATTGCAATGGTTGATCTTGCAGGGCCTCTGCCGCGCAATGCGCGGGGGCGAGTGGAGGCTTGAGCTAGAATCCCAATATGTCGAGCAGGTTCCCATGCCGAACTGGGGCAACAGCGAACGGGACGCATTGTCTGCCGCAAGCAAACGGGCCACCATTGCAGCGCGCGAACGATTAGTCGTGCAAACAGCCCTCGCCCGCCGTATTCCCGATCTCTGCCCGCCGGGCCGCGAGCCCAAGCTGACCACCCGGCTTCAGGAATGGTGGACACTGCCCGACTTTGCCGCCTTCCGGGCCGAGGTGAAGAAGGTTTTCAAAACGGATATTCCGCTGGCGGAACGTACCGCATGGGAGGAATGGATCGCGCGCGACCGCGCCGAAATCGCCCGGCTGAGCGCCGGGATCGCGCAATGCGAGGCGGAGATCGACCGCATCGTCTATGAGTTGTTCGAACTCAGTCCCGATGAAATCGCCCTGCTCGAAAGCGCCATTCAGACTTGAGCGACGGATGGCATTCCAACCAATCCCCTGGAAAGGCCCCGGAGCAGATAGCCGAGGCCCGCCGAGGCGACGCCGAGGGCCGCTTCGCCGGATGCCTTTTCCGATGCGGATTTCTGCACGCTTCTTCTCCCGCTGAATCGACCGGACGATTCCGCGAGAGGTGGACGCATTATCTCGATGCGTGGACCAGATGGAACACGGTGCGGAGGGTGGCGCCCCCGGTGTCGCTGGTGCTCTATGTGCTGGCGATGGTGTGAGAGCAGAGGTCAGGGGTCCAAAGAAGAATTGTCATTGCGAGAAGCGCATTTGCGCGACGAAGCAATCCAGGAGCCGCTTGCTCCGTGCTTGCCGCCCCTGGATTGCTTCCCGCTCCGGCTTCGCCTCGCGGTCGCAATGACGGCAAACGAGAAGCTGGAAACAATATTCGTTGCTGCGGCAAGAAGCGCTGCGAGTGGGCCCCGGCTTTCCCCCTCCGCTCCTTCGGAGCTTCGGAGGACAGGTCGCCGGGGTGACACTTTTATTTTGGGCTTACGTTTGTCATCAACTCACACCCCCGCGCTTTCCTTGCGGTTGTGCGTCTTTGGCGCCGGGGCGCCGTCGCGGAGGAGCTTCCAGGTAATCGAATCCGTGAGCGCCTGGAAGGAAGCGTCCACGATGTTGGGCGAGACGCCGACGGTGAACCAGCGGTTGCCCTTGCCATCGGCGCTTTCGATCATCACGCGCGTCACGGCCTCGGTGCCGCTTGTGAGGATACGTACCTTGAAGTCCGCGAGGCGCAGGTCCTCGATATAGGGCGAGTATTTGCCGAGATCCTTGCGCAGCGCCTGATCGAGCGCGTTGACGGGGCCATTGCCCTCGCCCACCGAGATCAGCTTCTCGCCGTCTACCACCACTTTCACCGTCGCTTCGGACACGGTGACGAGATCGCCGATCGCGTTGTAGCGGCGCTCGACGAGAACACGGAAGGATTCGACGTCGAAGAATTCCGGCACATCGCCCAGGATGCGCCGCGCCAGCAGTTCGAACGAGGCCTCGGCGCCGTCATAGGAATAGCCGAGGAATTCGCGTTCCTTCACCTCGTCGAGCAGGCGCTGGATGCGGCGGTCCTTCGGGTCGAACTCGATGCCCGCTTCTTCCAGACGCGCGAGGATGTTCGACTTCCCGGCCTGATCGGACACGGCAATCTTGCGCTTGGTGCCGACGCTTTCGGGCGGCACATGCTCATAGGTCTTCGGGTCCTTCAGGATCGCCGAAACATGGATGCCGGCCTTGGACGCGAAGGCGCTCTCTCCGACATAAGGCGCATAGCGGTTCGGCGCACGGTTCAGCACCTCGTCGAGCGTCCGCGACACGTGAACGAGACTCTTCAGGCGCTCATGCGTGACGCCGATTTCGAAGCGGTCCGCATAATGGGGCTTCAAGAGAAGGGTCGGGATCAACGACACCATATTGGCATTGCCGCAACGCTCTCCCAGACCGTTCAGCGTGCCCTGCACCTGGCGCACACCGGCGCGGATGGCGGCGAGCGAATTTGCCACTGCGTTCTCGGTGTCGTTATGTGCGTGGATTCCCAGATTGCTGCCTGAGATGCCCGACGCGATCACCTCGCCGACGATGCGCTCCACTTCGTCCGGCAGTGTGCCGCCATTGGTGTCGCAGAGCACGGCCCAGCGGGCGCCATTGCCGAGTGCGGCGCGGACGCAGGCGAGCGCATATTCGGGGTTCGCCTTGTAGCCGTCGAAGAAGTGTTCCGCATCGAACAGCGC
>JAJLKS010000509.1:0-7405 GCA_033838765.1 Alphaproteobacteria bacterium | reverse complement strand
CCTTCGAAAGTGGCACCTCGCGCACAGTGCCGTCATCGAGCAACTTTGCCGCACGTTCTGCCTTGAGTGCCGCGATATTTTCCGCAAACGCACGCGTGCGCCGCCTCATGCCGTGATCCAGGTAGCGGCCGATCAGCAGGAAGAAGAGCAGCGTCACGCTCGCATCGAAATAGACATGGCGCGCGTTCACGACGGTCTGCACGAGGCTCATCGTGGTGGCAAGGATGACCGCGAGCGCGATCGGCACATCCATGTTCATCTGCTTCGCCCGCAGTGCCTTCAGCGCCGAGCGGAAGAAGGGCTGGCCCGCATAGGCGACGGCAGGGAGCGCGATCAGCGCCGATACCCAGTGAAAGAAAGCGCGCGTCGTCTCGTCCATATCGGTGACGAGGCCCCACCAGACGGACACCGAGACGAGCATCACATTGGCGGCGGCAAAGCCCGCAACGCCGAGCGAGCGCAAGAGAAAGCGGGTCTCGTTCTCGTCGAATGTGCCAACGAGCTTCGGATCGAATGGAACGGCGGTGAAGCCGGTATCGGAAAGCGCCCTCACGATCCGCCCGGCGCGGAGCCGCGCCGGGTCCCAGCGGACGGCAACGCGTTTTGTGGAAAGGTTCGCACGGGCATGGGTCACGCCGTCGAGCCCCTTCAGCGCGCCTTCGACCTTGCGCAGGCATCCCGCGCAATGCATGCCCGCCACCACGAGGTCGAGCCGTGCCTCTCCTTCCGGCGTCTTGCGCACGAACAGGTCGGGATCTATCCCGGAGCGTTCCTGCAGGCCTGCGGCAAGCTCGGTCATGGTTCCTCAGTCGCGCAGAACGACGCGCTGTTCCTGAACGAAAGTTTCGCCGTTCCGGCCTTCGGCGGCAATGCGCACCAGCCAGTTCCCCGGATGGGCGAGCTCGAAATCGGCTTCATAGGTGCCAGGTGCAACCTCGCGCAGCATGGCGTCGGTATCCGCGCCCGCCGCAACGGGCCGCCAGAACGTGCCATGCACGGAAAGGTCCTGAACGGGCCTGCCTTCGGAATCGCGAAAATCGATGGCGAGCCTTGTGCGATGGCCCTCGCCGGGAAGCGGCGTTGCGGCGAGTGCGGTCTGCCAGCCAAGCGCGCGCTGCTCGTCCATGCGCTCAAGCAGGTGGTTGTATGCGCGGCCCTTCTGATAGGCGCCTTCGGTCTCGATGCCGTCGAAGGTCGAGAGCGCACCGTAGATCATGTAGCCGTTCACGCCGAAGACGATACCGAAGAAGAGGACGAAGCCCGCAAGCACATGCCACCCCGTGATCGGGCCGAAGCGGGTGGAGGGCCGGTAGTCGCTGTTGTTCGCGGTCATTGCACGGGTCCTCTGAAGTTTGCCTGCCGGGTCGCGGTCTTGCCGCCGGCAATATCCGTCACCACGAAGGTGAAGTCGGCCTCTCCGCCATCCAGATTGTCAAGCCGGTCCGCCGGCAGGCTCACGAAGAGGCGGACATTGACGAGCGAATCCGCTTCCACATTGACGATCGTCTCTTCCTCTCCCGCATGGCCCGAACGCGTCAGCGCGGCGCCGTCGAGGCCGGAAAGCGAGATGCGGTAATCATGCGCCTGGTGTTCCTTGTTCAGGATCTTGACCTGATAGCCATTACGGATGCCGCCGTCGGACAGCACGACGAAAAGCGGATTGCGATCGGCAAGCACATTCACGTCGAGCGTCGAACGCGTGCTCAGCCCGAACAGCATGACGGCGGAAACGAGAACGATCAGCGCCGAATAGAGAATGGTGCGCGGGCGCCAGATGTTCAGGTGCGGGGCTTCGCCGGCCTTACGGCGTTCCTGATTGCGGAACGTGTCATAGGTGATGAGGCCGCGCGGGCGCTCCACCTTGTCCATGATGTCGTTGCAGGCGTCGATGCAGAGCGCGCACTGGATACATTCGAGCTGCATCCCGTCGCGGATGTCGATGCCCATAGGGCAGGCGGCCACGCATTGCCCGCAATCGATGCAGTCGCCGCGGCCTTCCCAGCTCGTGCCCTTCTTGTGGGGCCCGCGCTTTTCGCCCCGGTCGTCGCGATAGGAGACGATCAGCGACTCCTCGTCGAACATCGCGCCCTGGATGCGCGGCCAGGGGCACATATAGATGCAGACCTGTTCGCGCGCGATCGCGCCGAGCGTATAGGTCGTCATCGTGAAAAGGCCGATGAAGAGCCAGGCGATCGCCGGTGCATCGAAACTCAGAAGCTGGACGGCCAGTGTCGGCGCGTCGGCGAAATAGAACACCCAGGCGCCGCCCGTCGCCAGCGCGATCAGCAGCCAGGCGATGTGTTTGCCGGTCTTGCGCGCAATCTTGCCCGCGCTCAAGGGCGACTTGTCCAGACGGATGCGCGCCGCGCGGTCGCCCTCGAAGAAGCGCTCGACATGGATGAAGAGGTCGGTCCAGACCGTTTGCGGGCAGGCATAGCCGCACCAGACGCGGCCCGCGACGCTCGTCACCAGAAAGAGGCCGAGAGAGGCCAGGATGAGCAGGCCGGTGACGTAATAGAATTCCTGCGGCCAGATTTCGAGAAAGAAGAAGTAGAAGCGGCGCGCGGGGAAGTCGAGCAGCACCGCCTGGTCGGGAAGTCCCGGCCCGCGGTCCCAGCGCAGCCATGGCGTGATGTAGTAGATCGCCAGCGTCACTGCCATCACGAGCCATTTCAGGCGGCGGAAATTGCCATGCACGAGCTTCGGATAGACCTTCACCCGGCTCGCATAGAGCGGCCGGTTCTTTTCCGAATTGACGGCGGTGTAGCGTTCGCCCTCAACCCCGTGCGGGTTCGCGCCTGCCGCCGCCGCGGCTTCGGCGGCGAGGCGTTCAAGGGAGATGGCAGTCTCGGTCATCGGCTTACTCGAGGATTGCTCCCCGGCGGTGGCAGACGGTTTTCCGTCTGGCCGTGACGGATGGGCGAAGTCCCGTTATTCGCCGCCGCCGAGGGAGTGCACAAACAGCGTGAGCGACTTGATAGTTGCCTCATCGAGACGTCCGCCCCAAGCGGGCATTGTGCCTCTGCGTCCGTTTGACACGGTTTCGATGATGCTCGCACGGTCGCCGCCATAGAGCCAGACCGCCGTATTGAGGCTCGGCGCGCCGAGTTCGCGGTTGCCGGTGCCGCCTTCGCCGTGACAGGCGACGCACTGGCCTGCGAAAATCTCCTCGCCGCGCGCCACCGCGTCCGCATTTTCGGCGCGGTTCGTCAGCGACAGCACATATTCCGCCACATCGGCAATCTCGGCCCGCGTCAGCAGTCCGTCGCGGCCATAGGCCATCATGATGTTGTTGCGCGTGTCGGCATCTGCTTCCCAGCGGATGCCGTGAAGCAGCGTGTAATGGATGTCGTCCAGCGTGCCGCCCCAGATCCAGTTGTCGTCATTGAGGTTCGGAAAGCCCTTCGAGCCCTGCGCGCCGGAGCCGTGGCAGGGGGCGCAGTTGTCGCCGAAGGCGGCCTTGCCGGCGCCCAGCGCAAGTTCCATCAGTTCGGGATTGGCGGCCACTTCCTCAAGCGGCAGTTCCGCAATCTGCTGCATCGCGCCCGCACGGCCTTCGCTGATGGCCGCCAGTTCGCGCGTCACCACGCCGCGCTGCTCATAGCCGATCACGCCTTTCGTGTAGGTCCAGCCTTCCGTCGTGAGGTAGGGCCAGGCGGGCATGACGACCCAATAGGCAAAGCACCAGACCACGGTTGCGTAGAAGGTGTAGATCCACCATTTCGGCAGAGGATTGTTGAGCTCGCGGATGCCGTCCCATTCATGGCCGGTCGTCTCGACGCCGGTGACATCGTCCTTGTGCTTCTCGCTCATGCTCCGCTCTCCGTGTCCTTCTTGCCGTTCTTCGGCTTGCCGGCCTGTCCCGGCTCTTCCTCATCGAGGGGAAGTGCGGCCAGGCGGTCGAATGTCTGCTTGTTCGAGGGGCGGAGCGCATAGACGAGCACGATGGCGAACAGCGCCACCATGAGCAGCAGTCCGCCCGTCCCGAACCAGGTTCTCACCACGTCATATGTCGTTGCGCTATCCACCATGCACTCCTACTGACGGAAGTCGGCATTCTCGTAGGCGTTGAAGTCCACGAGCGTGCCGAGCATCTGCATGTAGGCGATCAGTGCATCGAGTTCGGAAATCATTTTCGGATTTCCGTCGAAGTCGCGTGCCTGCGCCTTCGGATAGCGCTGCATCAGCCCGTCGATATCGGCGTCGGGCGTAGCCTGCGCCTCGAGGTCGGCGCGCGCATTCCCGATATGCTCGTCCGTGTAGGGCACGCCCGCGCGAGACAGCGCCTTCAGGCCCTGTTCGACATGGCGGTAGTCGAGAGCGCGCCGTTCGAGGAAGGGATAGCCCGGCATCACTGATTCCGGCACCACGGCGCGCGGATCGGCCATGTGAAGCCTGTGCCACTCGTCCGAATATTTGCCGCCGACGCGGGCGAGGTCCGGCCCCGTGCGCTTCGATCCCCACTGGAAGGGGTGGTCGTACTTGCTTTCCGCCGCCAGCGAATCATGGCCATAGCGTTCCACTTCCGAACGCAGCGAACGGATCATCTGGCTGTGACAGTTGTAGCAGCCCTCGCGGATATAGATGTTGCGTCCGGCAAGTTCGAGCGGGCTGTAGGGGCGCACGCCCTTCACGTCCTCGATCGTGCTCTTGATGAGGAAGGTCGGAACGATTTCGACAAGCCCGCCGATCGCAACCGTGATCAGCGTGAGGATGAGCAGCAGGATCGAGTTCTTCTCGATCTTTTCATGCGAGAACTTCTTGAACATGACCTTGCTCCTCACTCGGCCGGTTGCGGCATTGCGCGCGCGGGCGCCGGAACGGACAAGGGTTCGCTTTCGCGGTAGCGGCCCTTGATGGTCATCCAGCAATTATAGACCATGATGAGCGCACCGGCGAGGAACAGAACGCCGCCCAGCGCACGGATCACATAGAAGGGATGCATGGCGGCGACGGTTTCCGCGAAGGAATATTCGAGGAAGCCCTGCGCGTCATAGGCGCGCCACATCAGACCCTGAAGGATGCCCGACACCCACATCGCCGTGATGTAGAGAACGATGCCGATGGTGGCGATCCAGAAGTGCCAGCTCACGAGAGCGAGCGAGTAGAGCCGCTCGCGCTTCCACAGCCAGGGCACGAGGCAGTAGACCGCGCCGAAGGAAATGAAGCCGACCCAGCCGAGCGCGCCGGAATGAACATGGCCGATCGTCCAGTCGGTATAGTGCGAGAGCGAGTTCACCGCCTTGATCGACATGACCGGGCCTTCGAAGGTCGACATGCCGTAGAAGGCGACGGAGACGACGAGCATGCGGATCACGGGGTCCGTGCGCAGCTTGTCCCAGGCGCCCGACAGCGTCATCAACCCGTTGATCATGCCGCCCCAGGAAGGCATCCAGAGCATGATCGAGAAGGTCATGCCGAGCGTCTGCGCCCAGTCCGGCAGAGCCGTGAAGTGCAGATGGTGCGGGCCTGCCCAGATATAGATGAAGATCAGCGACCAGAAGTGGACGATGGAAAGCCGGTAGGAATAGACCGGCCGTTCGGCGCGCTTCGGCACGAAGTAATACATCATGCCGAGGAAGCCCGCGGTCAGGAAGAAGCCCACCGCATTATGGCCATACCACCACTGGATCAGCGCGTCCTGCACGCCGGGGAAGAGCGAATAGCTCTTCGACGAGGTCAGGCTTTCCGGGATCGCGAGGTTGTTGCCGATATGCAGCATCGCGATCGTCACGATGAAGGCCAGGTAGAACCAGTTCGCCACATAGATATGCGGCTCCTTGCGCCTTGCGAGCGTGCCGAGGAAGACCAGCAGATAGACGACCCAGACGATGGTGAGCCAGATGTCGGCATACCATTCGGGTTCGGCATATTCACGCGATTGGGTGACGCCCATCAGATAGCCGGTGGCGGCGATCACGATGAAGAGCTGATAGCCCCAGAAGACGAACCAGGGTGCGATGTCGCCGGCAAGCCGCGCGCGCGATGTCCGCTGCACCACGTAGAAGGAGGTGGCGATCAGCGCGTTGCCGCCAAAGGCGAAGATCACCGCCGAAGTGTGAAGCGGGCGCAGGCGGCCGAAATTCAGGAAATCCGTGTCGAAATTGAGGACCGGAAAAGCGAGCTGGAAGGCGATGACGACGCCGACAAGAAAGCCCACGACGCCCCAGAAAAGAGTGGCGATGGCGCCTGCCTTGATCACGCCATCGGCATAGCCGGTGCCGTCGTCGGCGAGAGGTCCGCTGCCTGTCACATTCATGTGGCGATTGCCGATCGCCATCACGCCGGCGAGGAAGGCGGCGACGAAGATCCAGGCATGGACCGCCATGGGGGCGTCCTGCGCGTTGGCCGCGATGGCGATGAAGAGAAATGCACCGGCGATGAGTGAGATCACGACGGCCCATGCCGCTGTCGTCATCGTGCCGGGAGGTGTGGTTCCGGGCGCGCCTGAAATCGCCATGTCCCGCTATCCTTGTTTTCGTTGCCTCTGAGGCGGGACGGCGGGACCTGCCATGCGCGAATCGCGCTGCCTGATGCCCCCATCCAGCTTGTGAAAACCCTAGCACATGTATGGATATGAGTGAATCGGCCAGCTTGCCGCGCTGCAAAATGTCACATTCGCGGCAGGGACATATTCGCGGGTGGCATCCGGCGGCGGTGAACACGCCGCCGCCCGGTCTGGACAGGGCGGGCACCTGAAGAAGGCCGAGTGCGGAGCGGCGAGCCGCGTTAACCAATATTCATGAGGCTTTGCGAAACCCCGTCTGGCGGCGTTGCAATGGCCGGTCCGCAGAAGCAGGCAAATTCAACGTTTCGTCTGCCACACATGGGTTTGTTCATTCATTTTACCCACAATAAGACTGTGCCAAACCAGCATGTCATGATAATTGAGACCGCCCGTCAGGGCGGCAAGATTGCGAAAGCCTGCGAAAGCAGTTACTTCGCCTCCGCTCCGGCAGGGGCGCTCGGGTGGTAAAGCGCGATATCAGGGGTGCGATCCTCGACATGAATCCTGACTGGCGCGGGGCTGCATCCAGTTCATGCCGCCACAACCGGATGGAACGATTTCACACGGCCGTTCCGCCGGTGCTCTAGAACAGAAGAGCTCAAGCTCTCGCCGTAACACCAAGCCTTCGACGCACTCAACTTGCAAAGGGGTGCCGATCCCACGGGGAGGTTATTTTGCAGCGTATTGAAAATATCGTGTTTGGCCTGCGTGCGCCGATCCTTGTTCTCCTGCTGATCTTCACGGTCGTCATGGGGTTCTTCGCGTCCCAGCTTCGAATGGACGCGGGCTTCACGAAGATGCTCCCGATCGGTCATCCCTATATCGAAACCTTCTTCGAATATTCGGAAAGCTTTGGCGGCGGTAACCGCATTCTCGTCGTTCTCGAAAACAAGGAAG
>JAJLKS010000508.1:0-3567 GCA_033838765.1 Alphaproteobacteria bacterium | reverse complement strand
GTCCACGGCCCTGAAAGTGGGCCTTGCGGGCAGCATATTTAAGGTAATCAGGGCAACTACATGACATTCGACGAACTCGGCCTCTCGCCGGAGATTCTGAAAGCCGTTTCCGAAACCGGCTATACGACCCCCACCCCCATTCAGGCTCAGGCCATTCCGCAGGTGCTTGCGGGCCGCGACGTTCTCGGCATCGCGCAGACCGGCACCGGCAAGACGGCCTCCTTCACCCTGCCGATGATCGACAAGCTGTCGCGCGGCCGGGCGCGGGCGCGGATGCCGCGCTCTCTCATTCTCGAACCGACGCGCGAACTCGCGGCACAGGTGGCCGAGAATTTCGAGACCTACGGCAAATACAACAAGCTTTCGATGGCGCTGCTCATCGGAGGCGTTTCCTTCGGCGACCAGGACAAGAAGCTCGACCGCGGCGTCGACGTGCTGATCGCGACGCCGGGCCGCCTGCTCGACCATTGCTCGCGCGGCAAGGTGCTTCTGACGGGCGTGCAGATCCTCGTGATCGACGAAGCCGACCGCATGCTCGACATGGGCTTCATTCCGGACATCGAGGAAATCTGCAAGAAGCTGCCCTTCACGCGGCAGACGCTGTTCTTCTCGGCCACCATGCCGCCGGAAATCCAGCGACTCACCGATGCATTCCTGCACAATCCGGAGCGTATTGAAGTTGCGCGTATTTCATCGGCAAATGCGACGATCCGCCAGGCGCTGGTGAAGACCTCCAAAGATGGCAAGCGGGCGAAGCTCGAGAGCATTATCGAGAAAGAGAACGTCAAGAACGCCATCATCTTTTGCAATCGCAAGCGCGATGTCTCGACCCTCGAACGCGCGCTGCAGAAGGCCGGCTTGTCGGCGGGCGCCATTCATGGCGATCTCGACCAGTCCGTTCGGACGCGGACACTGGACGGCTTCCGCAAGGGCGATATCCGCCTCCTCGTCGCCAGCGACGTGGCGGCGCGCGGCCTCGACATTCCGGATGTGAGCCACGTCTTCAACTATGACGTGCCAACCCATGCCGAAGACTATGTGCACCGCATCGGGCGCACGGGCCGCGCGGGCAAGAGCGGCACCGCCTATACGCTGGCGACGCGCGAGGACGGAAAGTATCTCGCCGCTATCGAAAAACTGATCGGCAATCCGATCCCGGAAGACGATGCGAAGCCGGCTTCCAAGGCCGAAACTTCAGAAGCTTCTGCTGCGCCGGAAGCCGAAACCGGCGAACAGGAAGCCCCTAAGCGCAGCCGCTCGCGCCGTGGCGGCCGTAGCCGTAGCGCCGCGAAGGAAGATGCTGCCGTCGAGGTGGCGGATGCCGTCGCGGAGACAACGGACGAGCAGCCTGCCGAAAAAGCAGCCGAAAAGGCAGAACGCCCCGCCGCCCGGGAAGAAGCGCCCCGCCGCACCGAAGCGCCGCGGCGCGACGAGCGCTCGAACCGCAGTGGCGGGCGAGATCGCGGCCGCGACCGCGACGACGAACGCGTGGTCGGCCTTGGCGATCATGTTCCGGCCTTCATGCTGCGCGCTGTGAAGCTGCCGAAAAAGACGAAGGACACGGACGACGAACTCGAAGTCGAATCCGAGGACGCCTGATCCTTCCGGGTTTGGGAAATAAAAAGGCGGCTCTTGCGAGCCGCCTTTTTGTTTGGCTGTGGGGCCGCTTATTTCTTGATCATGCTGGCGAGTGTCTTCCGCGTCTTCGCGCCATAGGGCGGGCGGAACATCTCGGCGACCATCTTTGCCTTCGACTGGGTGTAGACCGCCTTCGCATGACTGAAGGTACGGAAACCGTCGAGGCCGTGATAGGCGCCCATGCCCGAAGGGCCGACGCCGCCGAAAGGCAGGTCTTCCATCGAGACATGCATGATGACGTCGTTCAGCGTCACGCCGCCCGATGTCGTGCGGTCGAGTACCTTGCGCTGCTCGGCCTGATCGTCGCCGAAGAAATAGAGGCCGAGCGGACGATCCTTGGAGTTCACGTAACCGATCGCCTCGTCCAGTTCCTTGTAGGTCTTGACGGGAAGGAGCGGGCCGAAAATCTCGTCCTGCATGATCTTCATGTCTTCGGTCGGGTTCAGCACCAGCGTCGGCGGAATCTTGTGTGCCTGCTGCTGGCTGAAGTCCTCATTAGCCGGATTGATCTCGACGATCTTCGCACCCTTGCTTTTCGCGTCCTCGATATAGGAATTGAGGCGGTCATAGTGGCGCTGGTTGATGATCGAGGTGTAGTCCGGATTGTCCTTCATGGTCGGCAGCATCTTCGTCACCGACTTCGTGGCCTCGGAGACGAACTCGTCGACCTTGCCTTCAGGCACGTAGACATAGTCCGGCGCAAGGCAGATCTGGCCGGCATTCAGCACCTTGCCATTCATGATGCGGGCGGCCGCATCGTCGATCTTGGCGGACTTCGAGACGATGACCGGCGACTTGCCGCCAAGCTCGAGCGTCAGCGGAACGAGATTTTCCGCCGCCGCGCGCATGACGTGATAGGCGATGGAGGTGGCGCCGGTGAACAGCAGATGGTCGAAGGGCTGGCGCGAAAAGGCCTCGCCCACCGCCGGGCCGCCGGTGATGACCGCGACTTCGGTTTCGTCATAGGCGGCGTGCAGCAGGCGCGCCATGAGCTCCGAGGTGGCCGGGGTGAATTCCGACGGCTTGATCATGGCCCGGTTGCCAGCTGCGAAAACGCCGGCAAGCGGGGTCCAGGTGAGGTTCACCGGGAAGTTCCACGGGCTGATGATGCCGACCGTTCCGAGCGGCTGATATTCCACGCGGGCCTTGGCGCCGAGGAGGTTCAGCGGGAACTGAACCTTCCGCTTTTCCGGCTTCATCCACTGGCGCAGATGCGCCTTTGCGTGCTTGAGCGGCCCGATGGACCCCATGACGTCGGTCAGGAGGGTCTGTTCATGGCTGCGATGGCCGAAATCCGAGGCAATCGCCTCGACGATCTCCTTCTGGTTGTCGACCAGAATGGCAATCGCGCGGTCGATCCAGTCGATCCGGCGCTCGGCGCTGACCGGGCCTTCCTTGATATGCGCCGCCTTCTGCTTATCGAGAATGGCGCGGATCGAGGCCGAAATCGTGGCCGAATCCGCTTCTCGCGATGTCTGCTCCGCCAAGCTCATCTGAAACCTCCTGGTGTGCGGCGCCTCTGGGGGAATATGCCGCCTGATTGCCCTGCCCTGCGGACCGCCATTTTTGACGGCCCTTCCCGGCCCTTTGGGAACCGGGAGATTTTCACGAAATATACATAACAAGAGCCGTTTTGAGAGCCCCTTTGAGGCCGGTTCCGGCCCCTCGCGGCATTTCCGCAACGGCGGGCTTGATCCACAGCAAAAAACAACGGTTTTCGGTTCGATTTACGCTCGGGTAACCGGATTTGCCTAGCTTTGCCCTGTCGATTCCGGTCGACGAGCGAGCAGTGCCGAAACGGGGGAATGCAGTCGTGATGCAGGCTGAAGACATGGAGTTTGCAGGTCAGTGGAGCGCGGACGCCCTCCGGCTGATGCAGGAAAACGCCATCCCGCCAATCCCCGACAATTATTCGGTCTGGTTCCGCTA
>JAJLKS010000507.1:0-2732 GCA_033838765.1 Alphaproteobacteria bacterium | reverse complement strand
CGGTGCCGATGTCATTCTCGCCGATGAGCCGACCGGCGCTCTCGACACACAGAGCGGCGCGGACGTGCTCAAGGTTCTGAAGGATCTCAATGCGGAAGGCCATACGATCATTCTGATCACGCATGACGCTGAAGTGGCACGCCATGCGGACAGGCAGATTCAGATCAGCGACGGCAAGATACTCTCCGACACAGGGTCCGGAACCTCGCAAAGCGCGCCCTCGCCGGTCGCACCTCTCGCCGGACAAGGCTTCGTTATCCAGGCGGAAATCGCAGAAGCGGTGAAAATGGCGTTCCGCTCGCTGCGCGCCAACATATTCCGGACGGCACTCACACTGCTCGGCGTCGTGATCGGCGTTGCGGCGGTCGTCGTGATGCTCGCCATCGGCGATGGCAGCAAGGAAAACATCGTGTCCTCCATGCAAAGCATGGGCACCAACCTGCTGGTGGTGCGGCCCGGCGCACCGGGTATCCGCTCCAGCGGCGACATCGCCACGCTGACGACAGGAGACGCCGAAGCTATCCGCGAAGTGAGCAATGTGGTTGCCGTCGTGGCCGAACGCAGCACCGCGAGTACGCTACGCTTCGGCAATGTGGACTACCGGACGCAGGTCGAAGGCACCTGGCCGGAAATGACCACGGTGCGCGACTGGAACGTGGCGCAAGGCGGCTTCTTCACCGAAGCAGACCTCAATGGATATGCGCCGGTCATCGTTCTCGGCCAGACCGTCGTGAATGCGCTCTTTCCCGATGGCGGCGAAGCCGTCGGGCAGTATGTGCTTGTCGGCAATATTCCCTTTGAGGTCGTCGGCGTAATGGAGGCAAAGGGTGCAGCCGCCTTCGGCCGAGATCAGGACGATGTCGCCTTCGTACCGCTGACCACGGGCTTCATGCGGCTGTTCGGACAGCAATATGCCAATTCGATAACCGTCAAGGTAGCGGATGCCAATCGCGTCACCGAAACCGAAGATGCCATTCACAGCCTGCTGCTTGCTCGCCACCGGACGGAAGATTTCCAGATCCGCAATACGGCTTCGATGCTCGAAACGCTGGAAAGCATGTCCAATACCATGACGATCCTGCTCGGCTCGGTCGCCGCCATTTCGCTTCTCGTCGGCGGTATCGGCGTGATGAACATCATGCTGGTGAGCGTGACCGAGCGGACGCGCGAAATCGGCATTCGCATGGCGACGGGCGCGCGGATGAGCAATATTCTCGTGCAATTCAACACGGAGGCGCTGGTCGTCTGCGGGGTGGGCGGGTTCATGGGCGTGGCGCTCGGGCTGTCCGTTGCGCAGGCGCTTTCCGGCGCGGGGCTCAACATCGCGATCAATCCCATGCCGTCGATACTCGCCTTCAGTTGCGCCGTGCTGACGGGACTCGTTTTCGGCTATCTCCCGGCACGAAAGGCCGCGCGGCTTGACCCCGTGGTCGCGCTGGCATCGGAGTAGAGAGATGAGAACGAAGCTCCATCGTTTCACCGTTCTTGCTGCCGCGCTTGCCCTCGCCGCCTGTTCGATGGCGCCAGACTACAAGCGTCCGCAAACGGGCGCAGCGCAAGACTGGAGCGTTCCGCAAGAGGCGGGCGCACCTGTCAGCGCCGAATGGTGGACGAGCTTCCGCGACCCGGAGTTGACGCTCCTGATGCAGATGGCACTGGCGGACAATCTCGACATTGCGCAGGCGCTGGCGCGCATCGACCAGGCGCGCGGCGCGGCGCGCTCCGCCGGGTCATCGCTCCTGCCGCAGCTTTCCGGCAGCGGCAGTGCAGCCACGCGCGCGAGTGATGGCGCCTCATCCCGCGAGAGCGCGGATATCGGCCTGTCGGCTAGCTACGCGCTCGATATCTGGGGCCGCTATCGGAACGAAGCGAGTGCAGCGCGCTTCTCGCTCGATGCGACGACATTCGACAAGGAGGCGACGGCGCTACTCGTGCAGTCCCAGGTGGCCGCGACCTATTTCACGATACTCACCGTCAAGGATCAGATCGCCATTGCCGAAGAGTCGCTTGCGGCAGCGCGCGGCACGCTTGACATTGTCGAAGCGCGATACAATGCGGGCAGCATTTCCGGCCTCGATCTCGCGCAGCAGCGCAACACGGTGGCGAGCATCGAGGCAGGCATCCCTTCTCTCCGGGCGAGCCTCGCATCGCAGCAGAATGCGCTTGCGATCCTCATCGGGCGGACGCCGGGCGCCTTCGGCATCGAGGGCGACACGCTGGCGCGCGCCACGCTTCCCGCCATCGCGGCGGGTCAGCCTTCCGATTTGCTTGAGCGGCGGCCGGACATAAAGAGCGCGGAAGCGCGGCTCAAGGGCGCGAATGCCGATATCGGCGCGGCACGCGCGGCCTTCTTTCCGGGCATCGACCTTTCCGCATCGCTGACGCGGAGCTTCGCAACGGCCTCGCCTGCCGAAACACTTACCTCTGCCGGCGCCTCCCTCCTTGCGCCGATCTTTTCCGGGGGGACGCTTGAGGGCAACCTTCAATCCGCAAATGCCCGGCAGCGGGAGCTTGCCGCAAGCTATCAACTTGCCGTTCTCAACTCCTTCGGCGAAGTCGAAAATGCGCTGGTGAATGTGGAGGCAACGGCGGAGCGCGAGCGCCTCCTCAACATTGCAGCGGAGGAGGCGGGTAAGGCCTATCGGCTTGCGGAAGCCCGCTACCGCGCGGGCGCGAGCGACCTGCTTTCCGTACTCGATGCGCAGCGCGCTTGGCTTTCCGCCCGCGACAGC
>JAJLKS010000506.1:0-5821 GCA_033838765.1 Alphaproteobacteria bacterium | reverse complement strand
AAGGTGACGGTGGCGAGATCGCGGTAGTTGAGCGAACCGGCCTTCATCTTCAGAACGACCTGCCCCGGACCCGCCTTGGGGATGTCGCGGTCCTTGAGCTTCAGATTTTCAATGCCGAAATTGCCTTCGAGCACGAGTGCGCGCATGGGATTTCCTCCAGGTTGGAATTCTTTTGCCGCAGAAACTGGCCTATCTGCAGCGAAAGTCAAACCGGAGAAAATTGACGCAAGGGAGCCTGCGGCTCAGCGCGGGGCGTCGCCCTTGATCTGGGTGCGGTGCATGACACGCCGCTCGCGGCCATCGAAACTGTCGCGGCGATGCGTGGCGCAGCGATTGTCCCAGATGAGCAGATCGCCGACCGCCCATTGATGCGTCCAGGAAAATTCCGGCTTCGCGCAATGTGCCCAGAGCCTGTCGAGCAGCGTCTCGCTTTCCTCGACCGAATAGCCTTCGAGCCAGCCATTGAGACGGCGGCCGAGATAGAGCGCCTTGCCGCCCGTGGCAGGATGCGTGCGGATCGCAGGATGCATCGCGCCCGGCGCCTCGCGCACATCGAGCACGGCATTTGCGCCTGCGCGCAATTCGCCGACGCTTGTCGTACTCGAATCGTGATTGCAGTTGCGGCCTTCGATGGCGGCACGAAGATCGGCGGGCAATTCCTCCAGCGCCTTGTACATGTTGGCAAAGCTCGTATCGCCGCCCTTCGACGGAATTTCGAGAGAATAGAGCACGCTCGCCATGGGCGGCTCCGCGACATAGGACATGTCGGTATGCCACTCGGCTTCCTTGTCGCCCAATGCGCCGATGGGCTTCCCGTTCTCGACCACGTTCGAGATGATCCAGATTTCCGGCCGCGACTTTTCCTGCGCGCCCGCCATGTCGGTCGCGGAAGCCGGCGCGATGTCGAGTTCGCCGAAATGCCGGGAGAAGCGGATGAGGTCGTCGTCGGACAGTTTCTGGCCGCGGAACAGGAGCACGATATGGTCGTACCAGGCCTGCTGGATGGCGGTGAACTCGTCCGCGCTCAGCGGCTTCGACAGGTCGACGCCGCGAACCTCAGCACCCAGGGCGCGCCCGCTCGGGATGATCTCGATGGTCATTTGAACCCGCTTCCGTTTCTCCGGCCTCGTCCGTGTCGCCGGTATCCTCGATCAATACGCCACCGTTCCAGCGTGATGCAAGCCAGAGCGCGCCGATGAGCCCCAAAAGGCCGAGCGCGGCGGACAGGAAATAGGCATGGCCGCCATAGGCCTGATAGAGCGGCCCGGCGATGAGCGTGGCCGCCCCCATGATAACGCCGGACGAAAGCGCCCCGTAGAGGCTCTGGGCCGTGGCCGCGAGCGAGCCCGGCGCCGCCGAGGCGACGAAATGCATGGCCCCGAGATGGGCGGCGCAAAACGTAGCAGCGTGAAGGACTTGCAGCCCGAAGAGGCCCCAGAGCGGCGGATCGAAGGCCGTCAGCGTCCAGCGCAGAATGGCAGCCCCCGCCCCGATCATCAGGAGCGCGGGCGCGCTGAACCTGCGAAGCACCCGGGCGGAAAAGGCGAAGAGGATGATCTCGGCCACGACGCCGATGGCCCAGAGAACGCCGATCAGGTTTTCGCCATAGCCAAGCTGCTGCCAATTCAACGTGCCGAACGCGTAATAAACGGCATGGGTCGCCTGCACGAGGCTTGCCGTCAGCAAGCCGACGAGAAAGAGCGGATGACGCGCGAGCGCAAGCGAGATGCGGAACTGCCCGCCCGGCCGCCTGAGCCGCTTCGCAGCCGGACGCTCCTTGACCAGCAGATGTGCGCCCGCCGCGCCGATGGCGATGGCGCCGATCATGCAGAAAATGATGATCGAGGCCGGGTTCCATTCGAGCAGCCAGCCGCCGCCCGTCGCCGCAATCACGAAGGTGATGGAACACCACAGCCGCACACGCCCGTAGTCCACGCCCTGCTCGCGCGTGGCACGCATGGCAATGGATTCGACAAGCGGCGTGACCGACGGCCAGAGGCTCATCAGAAGCGCGGAGACGAGGAAGATCGGCCAGAACGTGTCGGTCAGAAGGAAGAGCGAAACGGAGGCAAGCGAGGCCCATGAGAGAAGAATGGCAACGCCGCGCCTGTTCTCCCAGCGGTCCGCGACGAAGGCAAAGATGGGGCCCGCCACGATGCGCAGGAACATGGTCGCCGCCAGCACCAGCGCGATGTCATGGGGCCCCAGCCCCTTCGATTCCAGCCAGACTGGAAAGAACGGCATGTTGATGCCGCCGAAGATGCAGAGCGAGCCGTAGAATATGGACAGGCGGACGGAGAGCGGCATGGGCGCGAGGTTCCGGTAGCGGCACCACACTCATAGCGCGCCCGCCCCCGCGGGGGGAAGGCCCCCGCCCCCGCTTCTTTCAGCCGAGCGAGGGGAAGGTGAGCTTCCGTCTTTCGGCCGCCGTGACGAGATAGTCCCAGATCCGCGCTTCGAGCCCAGCCGCGTGAGGGCCGGAGCTTTCCTCGGCATGGGCCTGAAGCTCGATAAGCAGGGTGGCCAGCGCCGCATTTTCCTTGTCGAGCGCACTGATCCGGAGCGATGCGTCCCTGCCTTTCGCGGCTTCGGCAAGCCGCGCCTTGAGAGCCGCATCCCCGATGAGTTCCACTGCCTCGCCAAAGAGCGCGCGCATTTCGGCATTCTCGGCGGCACGGATATCCGCCGCCCGGTCATATTCATCCGCCGTCATGAAGATCATCATGCTCATGATGCCGACGCTGCCGGCGGAGTATTCGGCGGTAAGGTTCGGTGCAATCTCCATCAGCATGGTGCCGAAGAGTCCGCGCATGACGACAGGCACATCCGGTTTCATGCCCTTGCCTCCCTGGACAGCGCTGCGAGGCGATGCGCCAGCACGCGGTTGTGAACATCGGTGCAGTACCAGCTCGGAAAGGCGAGGATCGGATCGCTGCTCGCGCCCGACTGATATTCCTTGCCCGACGAAATCCAGATCGCGAGGCCCTTCAGCGAATTGAAGATTTCCCACCAGCGCAGCCGCACCGGATCGATCTTCATGCCGCTGGCCTCTTCCCAGAGCCTGAAGGCTTCATCGCGCGCGATCATCCCGCCTGGCCGTTCCGTCTGCTGGAATGCCCAGAGCGGGTCCGCCGCCCAGGCGACATCTTCCAGCGGATCGCCGAGGTGGCACATTTCCCAGTCGAGAATGGCGCGGATTTCGCCCTCGCCATCGAACAGGAAATTGCCCGTGCGATAATCGCCGTGAACGGCTGTGACGCGCGGCTGGGGCGGCGGCGGATTGCGCCTGAGCCAGCGGATCGCGGCGCGCGCAACCGGCTGCGGCATGAGCTCGTCCTCGTCGATCACCTTTTCCCACTTGTCGAGTTCGCGCTTCCAGCAGTCTTGCGGCGCGATGGCTTCCATGTTCGACGAGAAACCCGTCTTTGCCGGATCGGCGGCGGCGATGCGCCCAAGATGCGTCCAGAACTGCGCGCCGATCTTTTCCGCAAGCGGACCATAGGGCGCGGCATTGAAAGGCGAACCCGCCTGACAATTCTCGATCTGCTCCATCACGAAGAAGGGCCGGTCGAGCCATTTGAGATCGGTTTCTAGGAACAGCGGTTCCGGCACGGGCAGCCCCGTCGGGTGGAAGGCACGGTAGGCATTGAACTCGACGTCGCGTTCCGTCTCGATGAGGCTGGCGACGGGATCGCGGCGCAGGATGAGCGGGCGGCGCTTCTGCTCGCCGCCCTCCTTCCATGTGGCCGTAAGACGATAGGTCTCGCGGCTGGCGCCGCCAGGAATGCGCGAGACGCCGCTCACCTCGACATGCGAGGCAGCGGGCATCCGGTGCGCAAGATAGGCGGCGATGCGGGGAGCAAGATCTTCCATGATCGCCGCCTATTTCGCCGGATCGAGAATATCCCTGAAGCCTGACGGCGCGTGCGGCCCGATCACGAGCTGCTCGAGAATGCCGCAGCCCTGGCGCGTCGACCCGTCGGGCAGCGTCATCACCGCATCCGAAAAGGCCTGGATATGCAGGTTCGGCGGTGCATAGCTCGTCATTTCCGAGAGCTTGTATTCATCATAGCCCATCGCGTTGTCGCCCTTGTGCGCGCCATGGCTCCACTCGGGGTGACCGTAGCCGATGCCCTGCATGTAGAAGTGGAACTTTGGCGTGAGGTCGATGCGCGTCTTCTCGCCCTTGCGCGTCTCGAAGAAGATCGAGAAGGACTTCGCGTGGCGCGACCCGGATTTGTAGGCGACTTCGTAATGAACGCGGTCCATCTCCTGCGGCGCGGCATCCGCACCGAGCGGGCACATGACGCCGGAAAGATTCCACGGCTCGCCATGCTCGTCGTCATTCACATGGAAAAGCGTGATGCGATCGTCGAAATTGAGCGGCGCCCACATCCAGAAGAACTGGAACGGCATCGGCGGCACGAGCGGCTGCGGATCGGAGGCACCTATCGCACGCACGCCCCAGGAGCGGTCGCGCGTACCGACATAATCCTGCGGCTTGATCTCGATACGCTTGCCCTTGACCTCGATCCAGCCTTCCCAGGTGCCGTTCTGCGTCATGCGGGTAAGGTCCATCAGCGTGCGCGGCCCGTTGCGGCGCGTGAAACGCGGTTCCTTGAGCGCAGGAGCGCGGCCCCGGAACGTCACATCGGCCTTGATGCCATGCTCGTTCCCGGCAACGCGCACGCGCAGCACCTGAAGCGGCTCGACGATGTCCACCGTGAGCGGACCGAATCGAGTATCCATGCGCTCCATTTTGAGGAAGCGCGAGACATGGAGATTGTGCTGCACACCATCGACGATGACGCTGAAGGCGCCGTCCATGATGTTGAGATGCGGATAGACGCCGAGCGCCGCCGCAAAGAACACATCGCCGCCGCGCGTATAACCGTTGAAGAAGAAGCGGTCGTAGAAGTTGCGATCCGTACCGGCAAAGGCGATCGGTTCCGGCGTCTGGTGAATGGGATAATCGTCTGCCTTGGTGAGCATGTCGGAAGCCTCCCTGCGCGCCCCGGCTTTGCCGGTGACTTATTATGTTTTCGTTGCGGCAAGAATGGCGGCGCGAGCGGGCCGGGTCAACGCCTTGAAGGCGGCTCCGCAGCGCATGACGCTGCGGAACCGTCGCTTCACAATTCGATCATTTCGAAATCGCTCTTCGGCGTGCCGCAAAGCGGGCAGATCCAGTCGTCCGGAATGTCCGCCCAGCGCGTGCCGGGCGCAATGCCTTCCTGCGGCAGGCCTTCCTCCTCTTCATAGATGAAGCCGCAGGTCACGCATTGCCAGGTCTTGTAGGCTTCCATTGCTCCCCCGCCCTGCTCAATTCATGCGGTAGCGGATCGGCACGGACTTCGGACCGCAGACGAAGTTGGCATTCATCCGCTTCGGCTCGCCCGCAAGCTCGACGCTCTGAAGTCGCGGCAGCAACTCCTCCCAGAGGAACCGCATTTCCATTCGCGCCAGATGCTGGCCGAGGCAGACATGCGCGCCATAGCCGAAAGCGACATGCTTGTTGGGCATACGGTCGACCTTGAAGGCGAAAGGATCGTCGAACACATCCTCGTCCCGGTTGCCGGACGGATAGGACAGCATCAGCCAGTCGCCCTTGGCGATTTTCTGGCCGCGCACGTCCGCATCGGCGGTTGCCGTGCGCATGAAATGCTTCACAGGCGTCACCCAGCGGATCGACTCTTCGAGATAGAGCGGGATAAGCGAGGGGTCGGCCTTGAGCTTCGCGAACTGATCCGGGTTTTCCGCGAGCGCCCAGAGCCCGCCTGCTGTCGTGTTCGACGTTGTGTCGTGGCCCGCCGTCGCCGCGATG
>JAJLKS010000505.1:0-3245 GCA_033838765.1 Alphaproteobacteria bacterium | reverse complement strand
CAGTTGGTCAGCATGCCGCCAAGCCAACGGTGATTGATGTAGTACTGGGCGCACTGCTTCGCGGCCTGAGCGACCGGATCGGACGCCTGGCGCTTGGTGCCGACGAAAAGGACGCGGCCGCCGCCGGCCACCACGTCGCGCACGGCGACAAGGGCCTGATGCAGCAGCGGAACCGTCTGCGCGAGGTCGATGATGTGGATGTTGTTACGGTCGCCGAAGAGGAACTTCTCCATCTTCGGGTTCCAGCGATGGGTCTGGTGACCGAAATGGACACCGGCCTCGAGAAGCTGACGCATAGAAAAGTCGGGGAGTGCCATGACACCCTATCTCCTTTTTCCGGTTGAACCTCCGCGGGGAGTGAACGGCCGCCTTCGGTTATGAACAGGCGGACCGCACCGGACCGACTAACCCTATGTTTTCCTTCACAAAAGGAAGTGGGAGAGCCGAACCCCGCGTGTGGAATGGCGCCTTTATAGGGGAAAACGGCAAAAAGGCAAGCGGAACGGGCTGTTAGTCCCGGTGGCGCAAGCCCTCATATCTCCCGGATATCGACCACGCCGGGAACCGACTTGATGGCGCCGCGGATCTGCGGGGTCACCCGGTAGCGTTCCTTCAGGCGGAGTTCGACCTCCCTGCCCCCCTCGCCCATCAGGACGAGCGAGACGAGGCCCTTGCCCTTTTCGGTGAGGCGGGACTTCACGGTGGCGAGAGGTGCGGCATCGTCGATGAAGATGCGCAGCCCCGCGCCGGTATCCTTCACGGCCTCGTCGACGGAGCGGACGGACTGGGCGCGCAGCTTCACCTCGTCGCCCATCCGGTCGATCTCGACGCCGATAACGATGGCATTGCCGGGTTCCATGAGGTGGCGGTATTGCGACAGCGCCTCGGAGAAGACGACCAGCTCGAACTGGCCGGTCGGGTCCGACAGGCTGAGGAAGGCGAAGGGATTGCCCTTTTTCGACTTGCGCTGCTGGAGCGCGG
The DNA here is from genome assembly GCA_033838765.1 of Alphaproteobacteria bacterium. GTDB lineage: Bacteria > Pseudomonadota > Alphaproteobacteria > Parvibaculales > Parvibaculaceae > Parvibaculum. Next base: position 2,264 of record JAJLKS010000505.1, on the reverse strand, counting down.
TGACGGTGCCGGCGACGAGTTCGGCGCGATTGCCGCGCGCGAGAAGCTCGGCATAGGTGACGACGCCCGCGCGCTTCAAATCCGTCTGATAGTCGTCGAGCGGATGACCGGAGAGATAGAAGCCGACGGCGTTGAATTCCTCGGTCAGGCGCTGCATCGGCATCCAGGGTTCGGCGGCGGGAAGCTGCGGGCCCGATGCGGCGACGCCTGTATCGTCGCCGAAGAGACCGCCCTGCTGGCTCTCCTGCTCGCGGATGGCGGCATTCGCCGTGCCGAGCATGAAATCGACCGAGGCCAGCACCTGAGCCCGGTTCGGGTTCAGCGCGTCGAAGGCGCCGGCCCGGGCGAGATTTTCGAGCGCGCGCTTGTTCACCATGCGCGGGTTTATGCGGCGGGCAAAATCGAACAGGTCGCGGAACGGGCCGCCTTCGCGGCGGACATCGACGATATGTTCCATCGCCTGAAGACCGACATTCTTTATCGCCGCAAGCGCATACAGGATTTCGCCATCGGCGACGCCGAAGAGGGCTTCCGAGCGATTGACGCAGGGCGGGCGCACCTTGATGCCGAGGCGTTCCGCCTCCTGCTTGAAGATGCCGAGCTTGTCGGTGTTGCCGAGATCGAGGCTCATCGAGGCGGCGAGGAACTCGACCGGATGGTTCGCCTTGAGCCAGGCGGTCTGATAGGCGACGAGCGCATAGGCTGCCGCGTGCGACTTGTTGAAGCCATAGCCGGCGAACTTGTCCACCAGCTCGAAGATAGTGGATGCCTGCGTCTTGTCGATGCCCTTGGCGACGGCGCCCGTGACGAAGCGCTCCTTCTGCGCCTCCATTTCCGCCTTGATCTTCTTGCCCATGGCGCGGCGCAGCAGGTCGGCTTCGCCGAGCGAGTAACCCGACAGGATCTGCGCGATCTGCATCACCTGCTCCTGATAGATGATAACGCCATGCGTCTCCTTCAGGACGGGTTCGAGCATCGGGTGGAGATAGTCCGGCTCCTCCTGCTTGTGCTTGCGGCGGATGTAGGACGGGATGTTGTCCATCGGGCCCGGCCGGTAGAGCGCGACGAGAGCGATGATGTCCTCGAAGCGGTCGGCCTCGAGTTTGCGCAGCACATCGCGCATGCCCGAACTTTCAAGCTGGAACACGCCGACGGTTTCGCCGCGGCCAAGCATGTCAAAGGTCTTCTTGTCCTCCAGAGGAAGTTGCAGCAGGTCCACCGGAATGTCGCGGCGTGCGACGAGCTTCACCGCGCGGTCGAGCACAGTGAGCGTTTTCAGTCCCAGAAAGTCGAACTTCACCAGGCCCGCAGGCTCCACCCACTTCATGTTGAACTGGGTGACCGGCATGTCGGAGCGCGGATCGCGGTAGAGCGGCACCAGCTCATCGAGCGGCCGGTCGCCGATCACGACGCCCGCGGCATGCGTCGAGGCGTGGCGATAGAGGCCTTCGAGGCGTCCGCCGATCTCCAGCAGGCGGGCGACGGTTTCGTCGTTGCGCTGCTCTTCCTGAAGGCGCGGCTCGCCGTCGATCGCCTGTGCGAGCGTGACGGGATTTGCCGGATTGTTCGGCACCATCTTGCAGAGGCGGTCGACCTGACCATAGGGCATCTGCAGGACGCGGCCGACATCGCGCAGAACGGCGCGGGCCTGAAGTTTTCCAAAGGTGATGATCTGCGCGACCTGCTCGTAACCATAGCGGCCCTGCACATAGCGGATCACCTCGTCGCGGCGGTCCTGACAGAAGTCGATATCGAAGTCAGGCATCGAGACGCGCTCAGGATTCAGAAAGCGCTCGAAAAGGAGGCCGAAGCGGAGCGGATCGAGATCGGTGATGGTGAGCGCCCAGGCGACGACCGAGCCCGCGCCGGAGCCGCGGCCCGGCCCGACCGGAATGTCATGCGCCTTTGCCCATTTGATGAAGTCGGCAACGATGAGGAAGTAGCCCGGAAAATCCATCTTGATGATGACGTCGAGCTCGAAATCGAGGCGCTTGCGGTATTCCTCTTCCGCTGCGACGGCTTCCTGGGCGGCGAGGCGCGCGGTCAGCCCTTCATGGGCCTGACGGCGAAGCTCGTCGGCCTCGGAGGTGCCGGCGGCGAATTTCGGCAGGATGGGTTTGCGGGTGCGCGGACGGTACGCGCAGCGGCGCGCAATCTCGATGGTGTTGGCCGTCGCTTCCGGCAGGTCCGAGAAGAGCGCGAGCATTTCGGCCTGCGTCTTGAAGCGGTGCTCGGGCGTCAGGCGGCGGCGGTCGGCCTGAACG